>JBLHZE010000007.1:0-18746 GCA_047631015.1 Actinomycetes bacterium | reverse complement strand
GACGATTCAGTCGCTCGTTGAATCGTCTGGGCCGAGTTCATCTAGCTCTGCGGTATCAAACTCGCTCGTCTTCGTCAGAAAACCGTCGATATCGTCGAGGTCCTCCGCCGTCGGCAGGAGATCCGGGTGTGCCCAGAGTGCGTCTCTGTTCTGCACACCACCCTCGTTGCGCAGCCGTTGCCATAGGGCGGCCGACTCGCGTAGCCGCCGCGGGCGCATCTCAAGTCCAACGAGGGTTGCGAATGTCTTCTCCGCAGGCCCACCGGTCGCCCGACGTCGCCGCAGAGTCTCGCGAAGACGATCGTAAGAAGGAAGTCGATCTGCAACCGCCCCGTCTACGACGTCGTCGACCCAGCCTTCAACGAGTGCAAGCAAGGTCTCGAGGCGAGCGAGAGCTGCCTTCTGTTGCTCGGTGTCCTCAGGTTGGAACACACCGGAAGCCAGTGCCTCTTGGAGAGCCTCGGGATTTTGTACATCGACACCTTCAAGGGCCGATTCAATCCGGCTTTGGTCGACATTGATTCCGGATGCGTACGCCACGAGGGCAGCCTCGACACGTGAGCGCAGCCACGGCACGTGTGCAAAGAGCCGCTGGTGAGCTGCCTCGCGCAATGCGATGAACACCAGGACATCGGAGTCTGGGAGTTCGAGACCTTCGCCGAAGGCCAGAATATTGCTCGGGACCAGCGCACTATGCCCGCCAGCTGTCAGCGGGATTCCGATATCCGAGCTGCAGACGACCTCACCTGCCAGCGCGGCCAGCCCTTGGCCGACCTGCATCCCGAACATCGCGGAGCCCATCGCCTTCGCCATTCCCATAAGTGGCCCTGCGACGGCTGCAAGTTCAGGTGGGAGTCCCTCCGGCATCCCGGGGATCGCGGCTCCTCCCAGCGCGTCAGTGCCGGGCATCATGGCCTGCATGGTCCCTTGAACCTTTTCGGCAATCGGCGTGATGATCTTGTGCCATGCGGGAAGTGTCTCGTTGAGCCATTCACTGCGACTCCATGCCACGGCCGTCCCCGATGTCGACGGAAACTCGGTGGCTGGGTCGAGCCAGATATCGGCGAGCCCAACAGCGTCTTGGACGGCGCGGCGCTGTGCGTCTGGAACCGAGGGATCTCCAGCCTCGGCCAGTGTTTTGCGGGCGATATCGTTGGCCATATCCCAGTTAACGGGACTGCCATCGCTGTTGCCGGCGGACTGCAACATAGCGCCGATCTGTTCCAGGGCCGCACCAAGGTTTGCCATATCGAAACCTTGTTCGCCCGCTCCGGCTAGCCCCCCAAGGTCACCGATTCCTGGCGGCAGGCCGCTCGAACCGGGATCACTGGAGCCGCCGGGATCCCGGCCGCCGAATCCAGGCGGTTGGTCCGGCGAACCACCGTCATTGGAATTGTCGTCATCGGAATCCCGTGGACCAAATCCAAATGGAACATCGCCAGCCATGGCGCCCTCACCCTCACTACGTAGCGAGCCCTAATGGGACTCGTAGAAACCAACGCTAACCGGCGAACGGGTGTTCGGCCACACCAACCGCGCGTCTTACGCCGTTGGCGTACTAGACGAAGGCTTTAGGGTGTGACATGTGAGTGTCCTCTTCTGGTGGCTAATTCCGATTCTTGCCACGGCGTTAGCAATCGTCTGGGTGTGGTGGCGCAGCCGTGAGGGTGCATCTCAAGCTGGGAAGGTGACGTCGGCCAAGGAGCTAGACAAGATGGCGCGTGCCTTGAACAAGCCACTTCCGGCGCGGCACGTGGCAGGGGACAGTGCGCCGTCCGTTGACCCGGCCGACTTCGACTCGACCCCAGCGACCTCACAGTTTGAGTCAGACCCCGATTCCGAGGCCAACCGCTCGTGACCGAACCAGCGGCTACCGCAGACGCCAACAGGCCACACCCAGCCGACGACGCTGGACTCGATGAGTTGACGCAAAACGTGGCGATTTACAAGCGCACACGTGCCGCCGGATACGTGGGCTCGGCGCTCGTCCTGGTCATCGTCCTTGCGATGGCGTTGCTCCCTGTGCCGTATATCAAGTTTTCGCCTGGTCCGATGTACTCGACCACTGGCTCAGTAGATGGCGTTGAACTGATCACGATTACCGATACGACGACGTACCCAACCACTGGCGACCTCGATATGACGACGGTCAGTGAGCGGGGAGGCCCGTTCGGAGGACTCACCCTGCCTGAGGCATTCATCGGATGGATTAGCCCGGAGCAAACTGTTGCTCCGGTCGAGCTGTTTTACCCGTCCGGTACGTCCGCAGAGGATGCCCGAGAAGACAACGCGGCCGATTTCACGTCGTCGCAGTCTGCCGCGATCGGCGCGTCGCTTGGGTACCTAGGTATTCCGGTGACGTCTGAGGTGTCGGTTGTACTGGTGCTCGCAGCAGGTCCATCGGCAGGCAAACTCCAAGTCAACGACATCATCCGCTCGGTCAATGGGACCGAGGTCACCATGCCCACGGACCTCCCGCCGGTCGTCCAGGCCCTGAGTCCGGGATCGACCGCAACATTCACTATCAGCCGTGCTGGGAAGAACGAAAACGTCGATGTGGTGCTTGGTGCCTCTCCCCGTGATCCCTCGCAGGGTTACGCCGGGATCAGTGGCGGTACCGAGTTCATGGGACCGTTCCCAATCACCTTCGGACTGAAAGATGTCGGCGGTCCGAGTGCGGGTTTGATGTTCAGTCTGGGCATCATTGACAAGCTGACCCTGGAGGAGATCTCTGGGGGTCAACTCGTCGCGGGGACGGGAACGATCACCCCGGACGGTGAGATCGGGCCGATCGGTGGGCTCCCTCAGAAGCTATTTGCTGCACGGGATAAGGGGACAGCGATCTTCCTTGCCCCGGCAGGTAACTGCAAGACAGTCCTGGAGTCGGCGCCGCCGGAACTCAACGTCGTCAAGGTCGAGACGCTGGCCCAAGCCGTGGATACATTGGAGCGTTGGCGCAGCAGCGAAACGGACCTCCCGCGATGCAGCGCCGCCGATTTGGTCGAGTAAACCGACTAAGCGAGGGTCGTCGCCAGAGCATCTGTGAGCCCCGGGAGCAGGTCCCTGCCGGTAAGCACCGCATCGTCTGAGTCATTTTCCTTGAGTCTTAGCGCGCACATCTGTCGTCCGTCGCGCATGACGAGGGCGGCGAGGCGCACCTCGCGGCGATCCGGATGGTTCGTGACGGCCTCGACGATTGCCCCGGATTCGGTTTCGCCGGCTAAGTCGACCTCAGCCTCTGGCGGCAGGATCAATCGCTCGATGACGATGGCCGTACCGAGTACCTGGGGCGGCCAAGCGATTTGGGCGAGCGCCTCATCAATGGCCTCATCCCCTTCGGACCACTCCTGTTCAACGGGGATGAGTTCGTCGCCGGTTGCGTGCTCTGCATCCAGCTCCATGGCTGCCGCCAGGTCAGGTTCCCGGTCCAGGAGTTCAGACATTTTTGCGATCGCGAACAATCGAACAGGTTGGTCCCAGCCATCTGCGTTCACATGTGATTCCAGTTCAAGGACAGCGGCGGTGACGGGGTTCATTGGGAGCTCAGCGGCGGTCATACCTACATCCTGCCTGACGCGGGGACCATCAACACGTAGGGTAAGCCCGTGAGCTTCGCTTCTTCGGCATCCAGTGCATCGTCCAACCCCTCGTCCTCTGGCGTCAACCGCAAAGGGAAAGTATTAATCCCTACCCTTGCGGTGCTTGCGGCCTTGATTTTGTTGTTGGTGATTTTCACCGGTTTCTACACCGACTTCCTGTGGTTTAAGTCGATGCAGAACTCGTCGGTCTTCACTACCCAACTTGGGTTAAGAATTGGGCTGTTCTTCGCCTTCGGGACCGTGATGGCGTTGGCTGTCTTCGGTGCGATCCTTCTGGCGTACCGGACCCGGCCGATGTCGCGCGTTCGTAGTCCCGAGCAACTAAGCCTGGAACGGTACCGCGCTGGACTTGAGCCCATGCGCAAACCCCTTGCCATCGCCATCCCGATCATGCTCGGAGTCCTGGGCGGCATCTCTGCGGCTGCTGAGTGGCGCTCCTGGGCGGTATGGCGCAACCAGGTTCCGTTCGACGCGACCGATCCGCAATTCGGATCGGATATCAGCTTCTACATGTTCAGCTATCCGTGGCTTCGGTTCATACTGGGCTTTGCCTTCGCGATCCTGGTGCTCGCCCTGATTGCCAACGCGATCGTTCACTACATCTATGGCGGGCTTCGGTTGCAACCGCCATCGCCGCGGGTGTCAGCGGCCGCTCAGATACAGATCTCGATCCTGCTGGGTATCTTCTGCATCCTCAAGGCGGTTGCCTACTGGCTTGATCGCTACGGGCTGGCCTTGAAGAGTGAGGACCTGGTTCAGGGTTTCACCGGGTTAAAATACCGCGATATCAACGCGCTCCTTCCCGCCAAGTCAATCCTCATCGTGATCGCCCTAATCTGTGCCGTGCTGTTCTTCGTGAACGCATTCAGTCGGTCCTGGTTCGTCGCTGGCGCTGGCCTCGGTTTGCTGGTTGTCTCTGCCCTGGTTATCGGCGGTATCTACCCAGCGATCGTCCAGCAGTTCCAGGTAAAGCCCAGTGAGCTCACCAAGGAAGAAGAATCGATCCAGAACAACATCGATGCCACCCGAGACGCGTACTCCCTCAACGACATTGAAGTCAACGAGTACAACGCTGTCCGAACACCCGACAAGAACATTGTGTCGACGCAGACCGGAACGCTGGAGTCTGTGCGTCTCGTTGACCCGTTGGTCGTTTCACCAACATTCCGGGCGCTTCAGCAGAACTTCGGCTTCTACTCGTTCCCCGACACCCTCGACATTGATCGCTACATGCTCGAGGGCAAGGAGCGCGGAGCAGTTGTGTCAATCCGCGACCTCAACCTGGACGGTGTGCCAGCAGGTCAGCGTAACTGGGCGAATGATCACCTCGTCTATACCCACGGCTTTGGTTTCGTCGCAGCGTTCGACAATGCGAAGACCCCCAGCGGTGAGCCCGTCTTCTTCGAGCAGGGGATCCCGCCAGAGGGTCTGCTGACGATTGACCAACCGCGTGCTTACTACGGCGAGGATTCTCCCGATTACTCAATCGTTGGTGGTGGCCCAGATACGACTCCTCGAGAGCTTGACTACCCCGATGATGCGGCGCCAAACGGTCAGCGCAAGAACACCTACGACGGCACAGGCGGTGTTCCCGTGGGGTCAACGATTGACCGGCTGCTGTTTGCTATCAAGTATCAAGAACCCAACATCATGCTCTCGAGTCTGATCAACGAGGAGTCACGAATAATTTGGGATCGCGATCCTCGCGTGGTCGTCAACAAAGTAGCGCCGTGGTTGCAGCTCGATAGCGACCCGTACCCCATCGTTGTTGATGGTCGGATGAAGTGGATCGTTGACGGTTACACGACCTCGAACTCTTACCCATTCTCGTCACGTGTGTCGCTCTCGGATGCAATCACTGACTCCGCCGTCATACGAACGGGACCTGGAACGATCGGACCGCGCGATGACATCAACTACATTCGTAACTCGGTGAAGGCCACAGTTGATGCCTACGACGGCACCGTCAACCTCTACGAATGGGATGAGGCCGACCCCGTCCTCAAGACGTGGCGCAACGTCTTCCCTGACGTTATTCAGCCGAAAGCCGAGCTGCCTGCCGGCGTGTTAGAGCATGTGCGCTACCCAGAGGACGGCTTTAAGGTTCAGCGCATGCTATTCAGTCGGTACCACGTGACCGATCCGGCCGCGTTCTACAGTGGGCAAGACTTCTGGAATGTGCCGATCGATCCGACCCAAAGTCAAGAGAACAGTCTGCAGCCGCCGTACTACTTGAGTCTGCAGATGCCAGGTCAGGATGCTCCAAAGTTTTCGTTGACCACGACCTACGCGCCTGTCAACCGACAGACGCTGGCGGCGTTCATGTCTGTAGATTCAAGTCCCGGGGAGAACTTCGGCAATATCGTCGCGCTGAAATTGCCGCGTAACTCGACGATTCCAGGGCCGGTTCAGGTCCAGAATGCCTTCGACTCGAACGCTGAAATCGCTAATGAGATCAATATTCTGCGACGCGGCGGTACCGAAGTTCAGCTCGGCAACTTGCTGTCGTTGCCGGTTGGTGGCGGAATCCTCTACGTGGAGCCGCTGTACGTGAAGGCTGCCCAGAACGGTTATCCGCTGCTTCAGAAGATCCTCGTGAGTTTTGGCGACAAGACGGTCATGCGCGACAACCTGCCGGAGGCTCTACGTGACGTCGGCGTAATTCCCGCCGATGGATCGAATACGGGCAAGGATGATAAGAACAACGGCGAAAAGCTGGTTGAGACCGAGCAGACTCTGCTGAGGCAACTCGCAGCACAGATCGCGCTGGCGCAGGCGGCGTTCAACGAGGGCCAAGTGGCTCTGCAGAATAACGACTTTGCGGCATATGGTGAGGCGCAGAAGCGTCTTGAGAATGCACTTCGTCGGGCGCAGGAGATCGAGAAGCAGATAGCGGATCTTCCGGCAGGGGCAACTGTGGCACCTTCGGCTGATCCGGTACCCGAGGAGCCGGCGGTTGAGAACGCGAGTTCAGCCACTGACGCCGCTGACGTCAGTGGCGCGGCGCTGGTTCGTGATTCGCTACTAGGGAACTAGCGCGAGCCTTCAGTGGAACCATGTTGACTGAGGGCCACGCGCGGTACAGGTGGGCGACTCACGGCCTGGACGGGCGTTGGGTTAGACTTCTCCAACCAACGCGGGGTGGAGCAGTTCGGTAGCTCGCTGGGCTCATAACCCAGAGGTCGTAGGTTCAAATCCTGCCCCCGCTACGCATAAGTGGCCCCTGTCCGTATTCGGACAGGGGCCACTTACTTATTTCATGAGGGAAACCGCTCCCGCAGCCGCCCGCTTCCGGCCGAGTTTCTCGGTAGTTTCTCGTGCCTGACCCACTTGTGGACCCCCAGGTGGGTCACTCATGCACCACCATCGGGTTCACCGTGGACCACCCGAAACCCGAAGCGGCAACGCTCCGAATGTGCGCGAGGTGGGTCACCCAAGGAGAACTGTCCTGCCTCATCGATGACTAGCAGGTCAAGCGGGGGCAGGTCGAGCATCGCCTTGCGGCAGAAGGTCGCTCGTCGAGGTAGCGAACAATCTTGTGACCGATCCGGCCGCCACCATTGAAGTTCGCCGCCGCCGCCATCAGCTCAATCTCGCGTTCGGGCAGCAGGTCCGTTCCACTCGCGCTCCGAACCTGGTTGGCGAATACCCGATAGTTCGAGCCGACCAGGTTTGACCCTTTATCCAGCAGCGATCCAACATAGGGAGTGCGCAACAGTTGCTGGCCGATGCGAAGGTTTGCCAGTTCCATCACCATGTTGCCATTGGTGAACGTGACGCTCTTGAACCCGTCGAACCACCAGGTAAAAGCCCGGAGACCTGACGGTAGATCAGTTCAGTGGCCACACTGTCGCCCATGTCATGTGCGAGGAGGTGGGCACCTTGGACTCCGAGCTTTTGCCAGACTTGAAGCGCGATATCAGCCTGATCGAAAATCGAGTACCAGTGATCGTAAGGTTTGTCGCTCAACCCGAATCCGAGGAAGTCAAAGACCACAATTCGATCGAACCGATCGCGCATTGCTTCAGGCTCAGTGCGGAGAGGTCGCGGCTCCTCGGGGCGAGGTTTGGGTACTCGCTGAGATGAATCCCGCTGCTTGCGCGCGGCTGGATTTCTGCTCTTGACCGCTTGGCATATGTAGGGTGAGCTCAATGCGGCAGAATGGCCTAGCGGCGACGCAAGGGTGTGGGATCCGTTGGGGAATGTAGTGCAGGGGTCGACGGGAGGTGCACGGTGCCAGCAGAGAGCGTGCTGATTCGCCAGGCTCGGGTCGTCGCGTTGGATCCACCCCAGACGGTCGCTGACTTGCCGGCAACCACTGGCCCCCAGGTGAGCCCCAGACAACCGGTGGATATTCGGATCAGGCAGGGCAAGATTATTCAGCTCGGACGCGATCTGATTCGATCGCCCGGTGAGGAGGAACTAGACGCCGGCGGGCGCTGGGCAATCCCCGGGCTCTGGGACGCCCACGTGCACATGCAGCAATGGTCAATGACGGTCGGTCGACTTGATGTCAGTGGCGCCACGGAGCCGGAGCATGTGACGACCGCCGTCACGACCTACCTTCAGGGGTTGGCCGGCGAGGACCGATCCCGGCCAGTGGTCGGTTTCGGGTACCGCTCGATCAACTGGACCCGGCAACCAACCGTCGGCGAACTAGACGCTGCTACCGGCGGACTCCCCGTCGCCCTGGTTAGTGGTGACCTGCATAGCGCTTGGCTCAATTCGGCCGCTCAAAACCTTTGCGGTATCGGTCCGGTTTCCGGCCTCGTAGCGGAGGCCGAATGGTTCGGAATTGCGGCCCATATCGAGGCGATGGAGCCTGCAGTGGCGTCGAGCTTGTCGAAGCTTAGGCGAGTGGCGGCAGATGCCTGTACCCGCGGCATCGTCGGTATTACAGACCTGGAGTTCGGGGCCGGTCCAACCGCGTGGGCGGAATATTTTTCGGTCGGCATCGATATGTTACGTATTCGTGCGGCGGTGTACCCAGAGGGACTAGAGGAAGTGATCAATGCAGGGCTACAGGCCGGCCAGGTGGTTGTCGGCACCGGTGGTCTCGCCACCATGGGTCCCTTGAAAGTGATCTTCGATGGCTCCCTCAATAGCGCTACTGCGCGCTGTTGCGATCCTTATCACCCGGCGGATGCCTCGCCCGGAGGACGAGGCATCCTCAACTACTCAAGCGACGAGCTCACCGAGCTGTGCACGCTCGCGAACCGAAACGGTCTGGAGGTCGCAGTGCATGCGATCGGTGACGCTGCCGTGACCAGCGCACTAGATGCGATTGAGCGCAGCGGGGCTCGCGGATCGCTCGAGCATGTTCAACTGATCATGCCTGCCGACTTGGCGCGATTTGCCAGACTTGGAGTGCGCGCCAGCGTTCAGCCTGCGCACCTGCTCGACGACCGCGACGTTATCGACACGATATGGGCGGATCGGCAGAAGAGGTCTTTCGCCTTCCGCTCGCTGCTTGATGCTGGCGCAGCGTTGGCTCTAGGTTCTGACGCGCCGGTCGCACTTCTGGATCCTTGGCTCGCCATGGCCGCCGCAGTCCATCGGTCTGGGGATGCACGCCCCGCGTGGAACCCGGCGCAGTCGCTGACCCCCCGGCAGGCACTGGCCGCCAGCGTCGATGGTCAGCGGCTGCAGGTTGGTGCCCCTGGTGACGTCGTACTACTCGATGTTGATCCACTGGCCCCTCAGGTCGACAGCGCCCACGCTGGTCATCACCTGCGTTCGATGCAGGTTTCGGCAACGATTGCTGCGGGCCGGGCGACTCATATGACGTTCTAGCTGCCTGATCGAATCGCGGGCGCTAGTTCCGTGAGGTGCGTGAGCTGAGGCTTGTTTTCAGCGAAGTGATCGGCCAGCATCTCCATGAGCAACCCGTCGTGCCATTGGTCATCCGGTGACCGTTCGAATTGCCGCATGATGCCGACCGGGCGAAACCCTACCTTTTCGTAGACAGCTACCGCGCGCGCATTGTCCAGGCGGGGCGCGATGGTGACTCGGTGGTGGCCGATGTCGTCAAACAGGTAGCCGAGCATTCCCGTCAGGACTTCACGGCCGAAACCTTTACCCTGTGCTTGTTCGCCGAGAAAGATGTCGAGTTTCGCAGATCGATAGTCGGGATCTTTGGTCTCGGCGTATCGGATAAGCCCGATGGTTTCGCCCCGGTGCTCTACCGTGAACGGGAAGTCGCCGTCGCTGCCGACGAATGCTTTCCGTACCTGCTTCGCGTCGTAGTCAAACCACCAGCGGGCAACGCTGGGTTGACGGAGTATCGCTGCCAGAGAGGCCACGTCCGTGGCTAATACGGGTCGTAGCGTCAGCCGTTCGGTATTGATTTGGGCACGGACTACGGATCTTAAGTCAATTTGGGCCATTTGAACCAGTATACCGGAGGGATAACGGGGCAGATTCATAGTCCACGAACTCTTCTTGATGCGTCTCGCTCCTGGGTGTCCGTTACTCGCGCTGCTTTGACTTGTATTTGCGTTTGGTGACGCCGTTAGATTTACTTTTCTTCCGCACCTTGGAGGGTTCGGGAGCGCTGGGAACCACGCACTTCTTGGCAGTGCCATCCGAGTTGGTCGCATCGCCACGTAGCAATCGGCTAGCGCAGCACCGCGAGATTTCCAAACCAATGCAGCCCGGAAGCCGATGTGTCGGTGGTGAGCTTGATGATGCTGGAACCGACATTGATGCCGTCATGAACTCCCAGCTCAACCCGGTCAGAGATCTTCACACTGTTGACATACGTGCCATTGGTCGAGTTACAGTCCTCGATCCGCCAGACACCAGCGACATTCGTCAGCAGCGCATGATCCCGTGACGCACGAACATCTCCGTCGAGCACGACATCATTTGTCTCGCTCCGGCCGATCGTCATTCGAGCACCAGTCAAACCCACGGTGCGGACAACCCCGTCAGTGACAACTTCTAGCAGTTCCATCTATCCCCCGTCATACGTTGAGCTCGACGTGACGCGCCTCAACCTCTGCGGCACCAACATGGCCCGCGGCACTCCCACCCTTTATTCTCCCACGCTGGACTGGAGGAATAGGGACGGCACTGGGTGGTTGTGGTGCAAGGGTTCCGATGGGGCTGGTCAAGTTCCCTGGGGCTTAGCGGGGAGTGGCGGGAACGTTGGCTCTGGCCAACCGCCGAAATCGGCGACCATGCCATCAGCAGCATCGGGACCCCAAGTCCCAACCGGATATGGTGTGACCGGCTGCGGATGGTCCAGAATCGGTTGCACAATGCGCCAGGTTTCGACTTCGGTTTCCTGGCCGGGGAACAGCGACGTGTCACCGGCCATCGCATCGTGCAGCAACGTCTCGTAAGGCAGGGGCGAGTAGCCCAGGCTCGACTTGAAGTCCACGTCGAGACGTACTGATTCAGTCGAGTCGCTCTCCGGCTCCTTGACCTGCATGTCGATTGAAACACCGGGGTCAGCGCCGATGCGCAGAATGATGTCTTCGAACTCGTTACCCATCCGGGTTTTCCCGAGGAGCATGCCGCGCTGGCCTTTGAGACGCAGAACGACCTCCGTCGCGGTCACGGGCATCTCTTTGCCAGCGCGGATAAATACGGGAACTCCGCCCCAACGAATGCCGTCCATTCGCAGCTCCAAGGCGACGAATGTCTCGGTGGTCGAGTCCTTGGCGACGCCGTCTACTTTAAGGTAGCCGTCGTACTGGCCACGAATGACAGTTGTAGGTTCAACGCTTGGAATCGTCTTGAAGAGGTCGATTCGCGGATGGGTCAGGGTCTGGACTGGGGCTTCCATTCCTACCAGGGCGACGACCTGGAGCAAATGATTCTGCACCACATCTCGCATCGTGCCCACGGCGTCGTAGAACGAGCCGCGATCGGTGACGCCGAACTTCTCGGCCATCGTGATCATGATGCAGGCAACATCACCGCCGTTCCAAACATTGTTCAATATGGTGTTGGTGAACCGGGCGTAGGTGATGTCCTGCACGGGCTGTTTGCCCATGTAGTGGTCGATCCGAAAGATCTGCTCCTCGCGCATGATCGCCTGAAGCTCATTGTTGAGCTTTACGGCTGAATTCAGCGATGTTCCAAATGGCTTCTCGAATACGACACGCGCGTTGCCAGCCAGCAGGCTAGCGGCCGAAAGTTGCTGAGCCACATCGACGAACAGGCCTGGGGGGATCTCAAGGTAGAAAGTCGGAGTCTGAGCGCCCTTGAGTGCATCTTTCACCTGGGCATAAAGAGCTGGGTCCTTGAAATCGCCATGTACGTAGCTGACGCGCGCCATTAAGGCGTCGAATACGGACTTGTCGACTGAGCCTTGCGCAGTGTCGATCGATTCGTGCGCGTAGTCGCCTAGCTGCTCCAGGGTCCACTCGGGGAAAGCCACACCGAGAATCGGAGTGTTCAGTAGCCCCCGTTTTTCCAAGTTGTACAACGACGGGAAAGTCATCTTCTTTGCCAGATCACCGGTAATTCCGAAGATCACCAAGTAGTCCGAAGCTGGTAGCGACATTTTGTGTTCCTCTCGTGGATTTGCCGCGACTCTACCGACCTCGGCTCCGGTGTGTTATGCCAACGTCGCCATTGGGGGATTGCACGCGCAATGGGAATGAAAACCAGCTAGGCACCACGAGGTTACTGGGTCCGACACCCTCACCCACCGCGATAACGGATGCTGGCAAACGTGCCGACGTGCATTTCTTTTCCTATGGACGTGCCCATGTCAGGTTCGCGGGGTCGTTTTGGTGGGGCGATGAGGAGATCACGTCTGATGATCCGGCGGCGGCTTGGCAATGAATCCGAAAGCTATCTGGATGAACGGGATTAGCGATTCTCGTGGCCAAGCGGTACGTTCTGACGGTGCCATTTATTGGCAGTTCGGCTACCAGTGGAGGTCAGAAAAGATGTCAGACACAGGTGTGGTTTTTCCGGTTGACGATTCAGGCAAGCGCTCCTCACTGTCGGTGAATCAAGCGATTTGGGCCGATGCGGCCGCTGCCGCGGATCCGACGCTCGAGCGCGATATTCGTTCCAGCAAGAAGTGGCGTAACGACTATGCCGACTACATTCCCCGAGTCACGGCGCACTCGGCAGATTCGCGAGAGACGGCAGAGCAGATCTCCTCGGCTGGTTTGGATTCGGTCCGAAACCACCTCGTATTCGAGCGCGATGGCGTGACGACTCCGCTGAACTCGATAGCTGACGTTACCCCGAGCTTCGAGTTCGATACTGAGACCGTCGTTGGCGAGCAGGAGCCGACAACAGAGATCGTCATGCCGTTCCGCGGTGAGAAATTGCGCGGAGATGCCCTGCGACGTCAGCTGGCGGACTGGGTATCGCGGGGCATTATTGAGCCTTCCGCGTTGTCGGCAATCAACTTGGTGATGGAAAACCCCGACTGGCTGCAGCTAGAAGGCAAACGGATCGGGCTGCTCGGAGCTGGCGCCCAAACCTCCCCCATGCAGCCACTGACCTCGTGGGGAGTGGATGTGCTCGCCGTCGATCTCGCGGACTCGCAGATCGCCCAGCGGTTGTCGAGGATTGCCAGCAACGGGGCATCGACGGTTCATCTTCCGATCAGGCCGAAAACTAGTGGGTCTGACGCTCCGTTGCCAGGAGCCAACCTGATCGAAGATGTACCCGAACTGACGGCCTGGCTGGGCGGCTTCGGCGATGAGCCTCTTGTCCTGGGATTCTTCATCTACGCCGACGGCCCGTTGCATGTTCAAGCGACAGTTGCGGCCGATCTCATTGGCACATCATTGGCCGATGCGGGTCAAGATGTCGCGATGGCCTATGCCGGTACACCAAGCGACTGCTATTTGGTACCGGAGGATGTGGTTGAGGACAGCAACGGCCGACGCCGTTCGCGGCCTGGTCGGGCAATGGAGCTTGGAATGCGCGCACTGACGCGCGGGAAGCTTTATGCCCCTGCCTATGGCGAAATGCTTATAAGTTCTGACGGCGAGTCGATGGGAATTATCGACGCCATCGTCACGCAACAAGGACCGAACTACTCGCTAGCCAAACGGCTTCAGCGTTGGCGGGTAATCGATTCCTGGCGGCAAGGGCGGATGGCTTCATTCAACGTTGCGCCTCCCACCTGGACAACGTCCGTCACGAAGAACAAACTGCTCGCGGCTGGCTACTACGGGGCGACCCGCGGCGGTTTGGAGGTCTTCGCGCCTTCGACGATGTGTGTGCTGATGGCGGCGCTGCTCGTCCATGATCTACATGTGAAACCGCAAGATGAGCACCCTGAAATCGGTATCACCAGAGACGGTGTTCACGGAGGTTACTGGCGCGTGCCACACGACATTCGAACGACCCTGGCCTACACCGGAATCGTAGGACTTCCGCAGGCCTATATGCCAGAGATCAACTTCCGCTGATGGGCTTCGGGACTTCGGCGCTGTGCGGCTGAAGGCCTTTTGAGCATAACTCCGGTCACCCGATTTGATGAGCCGCGGGATTGTGACGGGGTGCCGCGATTACTGGCACCGGACGCGTCGACTCGGATGACCAGCTCGGTGGCCGATATCGACGGGAGAGCTACGGCATCGGTGAGGTGAAGCTTTTCTGATGGCTAGATAACGCGCTTGGACAAGGCATTTGGGTACTTCGGTGGTGAACGTCGCTTCCGTTCGTGGTGGGATGGGGCAGCGTGTGAGCCGGACTTCGGCACCGCGAGCAGAGGTGAGGGCTTATTTTCATGAGCGACGAAAACGACGACTTCCGGGCACTTGGGATCGAACACGGCCTCGCGAACTGTCTGGCAGAGCTGGGATACGAGGCACCAACACCGATCCAGAAGCGCGCGATCCCGGCGATGATCGGGGGCAACGACTTACTGTGTCAGGCTGCGACTGGAACGGGAAAGACAGCAGCGTTTGCGCTGCCGATCCTTAACCGGCGGGCTGGCCTCGATAACTCGGAGAGGGGAGCGCTGCCGACTACGCTGGTCCTGACTCCTACTCGTGAGCTGTGTATGCAGGTTGCTGAAGCAATGCACCGGTACGGCAGGCCGTACGGAGTTCGGACACTGCCGGTCTTCGGCGGGCAGCCGATCGGGCGCCAGGTCTCAGCGCTGAAGCGAGGAGTCGACATCGTCGTCGCGACTCCCGGTCGAGCGATGGATCTCATCGAGCGGCGCTATCTGAAGCTTGATGACATCGACACGGTCGTACTTGATGAAGCTGACGAAATGCTGGATATGGGTTTCGCGGAAGATATCGACACGATCCTTACCGCCGCGCCCGATGAGCGCCAAACAGTGATGTTCTCGGCGACCATGCCCAAGAGGATTATCCGCATCGCTGCACGTCACCTCAATAATCCGGAACGGATCGAGATCCCACGCGAGGTTGTGGCCGAGGGCGATCGACCGACAATTGATCAGACCGCCTACATCGTCGCGCGTCCTTACAAAGCCGCTGCACTCGGTCGTATTCTGGATATCGAGATGCCATCGGCCGCCCTCGTCTTCTGCCGGACGCGCGCTGATGTTGATAACCTCACCGAAACCCTCAATGCTCGTGGCTACCGCGCCGAGGCGCTACACGGCGGGATGGATCAGAGCCAGCGAGACCGGGTGATGAACCGTTTACGTAGCGGCAGCGCGGAACTACTCGTTGCCACGGATGTCGCGGCGCGCGGCTTGGATATCGAGCAGCTCACTCACGTCTTCAACTACGACGTCCCCGCAGCACCTGATTCCTACGTTCATCGTATTGGTCGAGTGGGGCGCGCCGGACGCGAAGGTGTGGCGATCACCATCGCGGAACCGCGCGAAGGACGTCACTTGAGCGCGATCGAGCGCAGCACGAAGCAGAAGATCCGCATCGGGACCTTGCCCACGTCCGACGACCTACGCGCCCGCCGAATTGACGCAACTCGGGTGGCGTTGGAGCGAGTATGTCGCGACGGGGACTTAGACGACTACCGGGGCGTTTTGGGCTCACTTGTCGCTGAGTTTGATATCGAGCGGGTCGCGTTGGCCGCGACCAAGATGGCTCACGTGAATACCGTTGGCGAGGCTGACGAAGAAGTGATCCCGCAGCTTGATCTTGCTAGCAAATCCGGTGGCAAGAAGTCCCGCGATCGCAAGTCGCGCGACGGGAAATCTCGGGATGGCAAGCTCCGTGATGGGAAGGGATCTCGTGGCCGCGATCGGCGTGACGAGGACGAGGCACAGCGAGACGGCGGTCGCTCCGAGTTCGGAGGAAAGAAGCGGGCGGGGAAAACTGGTGCCGGTAGAAAGCGGCTGTATATTGCGCTCGGTAAGGATGCAGGGGTTCGACCGAAGGACGTTGTCGGTGCTATTGCCAACGAGACTGATCTGTCCGGCTCCGATGTCGGCGCGATCGAGATCTCCGACCGTTCCACGACTGTTGAGGTTCCCGCCGAGGCCGCCAAAAGAGTTATCGATGCCTTAAGTCGTACCCGGATCCAGGGACGCAAAGTGAAGGCTCGCCTCGATCGACACTGACCTGAAAAGCCAGCGCCTTCGCTGACGAGACGGGCATTCCGACATAGATTGAGACCATGCAGATAACCACGCACTACTTTGATATTCCGGGTGTTGGTCGGCCAATGCGGACTTTTGTCGCGTCGCCAAAAGGGCCGGGTACTTACCCAGGAATCGTCTTCTACTCTGACATTTTCCAGCTAACTGATTGCACCTTGCGCTGGGTATCGCGTTTGGCGAGCTACGGATTTGTGGTCGCAGCGCCAGAAATCTACTACCGCATCGAAGAACCTGGCACGGTTCTTGCCTTTGACGATGAGGGAAAAGCGCGGGGCCAGGTCGACGTGGAAGCACTGACGACTCAGCAGTTTGACGAGGATATTCGTGCTCTTCTCGACTGGCTGGAGGACCAGCCGACAATTACCCCCAGGATGCTGGGTGCGGCAGGTCATTGCACGGGCGGCCATATCGCGGTTCGGGCGGCGCTTGACCCGCGTGTGTTGGCGACAGTCGCCTGGTACCCGACCGGTCTTTCCGACGGCGCGCTCGGTGCTGATGATGCCGAGACTCTTGCCGAGATGGGCAGAATTCGTGGAGTACTCGCGCTCATCTTCGGCACCGGTGACCCGCACACGTCGGAACCGGCGCGGATCGAAATCCAAGAATCACTGGCTAGGACCGATCTCAGTTTTTCGTGGTCAGAGTTCGATGCCGAACATGCCTTCGCGCGTGATGTTGGACCCCGGTACGACGCGGAGGTTACTGATCGTGCCTTCGAGATGACCGTGGATACCTATCGGACCGTGTTCCAGCGCTGAACTGCCCCTGAGCGTCGTCGCCACCGAACGGCAGGAGCCAATCTGTCTAGCCAAAGACCGCCAGAAACACCACCGTGAGGACGGCGATAACGGCGAGTATTCCGGCCGCGACTCCCACATCGGTTCGTGCCGGGAGGGTGTCTTTGGGCATCAGCCAGAAGCCGAGGGCTTTGGATAGCTGCGGCAGCCAGATCAGCATCACCAGGGACATAGCGATCGCGTTGGTGAGGAGGGTCGAGAGGGCAAACGGAATAGTGAACAGCGCCGATAGGATTTCGTGCACGATGACGACCGTGGGGTAGAGAGCCATCACGCCAGCGAGTAGTTGCTTCCACTTGACGGGCGCGCCAGGACCGGGCTTAGTACTAAAGCCAAAGTTCAGCCAATCAGATTTGCCGGTTCGGACGGCCGAAACTTCGGTATCGCGGGTGAACTCCTCGACCTCAGCCTGGAGCGTTGCCAGCTCGTCGGACTCCTGCCACCGAATTGACGCCGGTTTATCGACGAACCGAATGATCTGAGTCCAAAAGGGTTGACCGCTCGCTGTCGCAGAGATCTGCTCTGACCTGATGTAGCCGGGTGCATTCGCGAGCGCCGAATCGATTTTTTTACTCCACTGCGTGTACGTCGCCTCTTGGCCAGGGTCGACGTAGCGAGTCGTCACGAACGCAACTTCGGGCATTACACTCTCCACCTTTTCGTCGTGCTGGAGTGCCCGGATTGCGAGCACGCACTTCGGCTTTGACGATAGTGGAATCTCCGGATACTTCGCAGGTGTCCGCGTGACCTTGGCGGATAGACTTCTCGGTTGTTCAGGGCGCTTTCTTTTCCGGTGTATGCATTGCCTCGGTAACTTTCATGCGCGTCACGGGGTCGCTGAGCTGAGCAGAATACTCGTCTCGCTGTCGTGAATTCCTTGGATCCCCCGGATGGCGCCCAGTACGTCGTCAAACGTCCCCAGACTGTCGCACATCATCTCGGCCACGAGGTCCCATTGTCCGTTGGTGGTGTGTAAGGCGCCGATCTCTGGAATACCTCGCAGGGCGGTTATCACCTCGCCGGTATTACGGCCGATGACAGAGATCAGCATGACGGCGCGGACCGAGTTAGGGTCGCTGACATCTCGCACACGAGCTGAGAATCCGATGATCACCCCGCTATCCACAAGCCGATCGATGCGGCTATTCACGGTCGCCCGGGTGACTTTTAGTCGCCTGGCGAGGTTCGCGACCGATTCGCGGCCATTCGCTCTTAATAACGCGATGAGGCGTCGGTCGAGATCATCTATCTGTGCAACCATGCGCAAACTGTATAGCAACACTAAGCAAATATATCTAATAGTATACAAATTGATACTTCTTGCTCATTGTCTCCGCACGCAGTCGTCACATAAAGTGATATCAATACTACTAAGCGATGGGAGCCGGTCGATGGTGCGTTTTGTGGATGTTGCACATATGCGTGAGTGGGTCGCAACTGCTGGTGTCCCCAACATTATTCGTGGAATGGCGCAGTACATGGAGGACGACTTCCGGCGCTGGCACGAATTCGAAAAAGCACCCCGCGTTGCCAGTCACTCAAATGTCGGCGTCATTGAGCTCATGCCCACGAGTGACGGAACGCAATACGGCTTCAAGTACGTCAACGGACACCCGGGCAACCCGGCAGCGGGACGACAAACAGTGACGGCCTTCGGTGTCTTGGCTGATGTGGCAAGCGGTTACCCCGTCCTGTGGTCAGAGATGACGATTCTTACCGCGTTGCGTACGGCCACGACCTCGGCCATGGCAGCTCGACTCCTTGCGCGACCAGAATCAACGTGTATGGCGCTCATTGGTACAGGTACTCAGGCGGAGTTCC
>JBLHZE010000006.1:0-18814 GCA_047631015.1 Actinomycetes bacterium | reverse complement strand
CCGTTGGCAGTCGGAACCCTATGAGCGGTGCCGCCTGAGCACCTAGGCGCAGACAGCCAAGTAATTTGCGGCGCGCCTTTCCCAAGATCGTCGGCGAGAGCCTCACGCCCCTCTATGGCAAGCCCAACATCGATGAGTCTGGTGAGCCGATTGCCACTCAGAGCAGGCTCGCAGCGGCAATCCTGTGTTGGTTCCTGGGATTCTTTGGAGTCCACCGCTTCTACGTCGGTAAGGTCGGCACCGGTGTGCTCATGATCGTTACGCTCGGCGGACTTGGTATCTGGACACTGATTGACTTCATCATGATTCTGATTGGCTCGTTCCGAAATAAAGCGGGTCTCAAGCTCTACAACTGGTAGTCAGCCACTAGGAGACGCCAGAACGAAACTGTTTTCCTAGCCAAGCCGGATTACCGGCTCGGCGCTTGTTTCGGCACGTAGGCAATGCTCAGAACCATGCCTAGATGCGAATGATTCGCAACTGGCCATTAGCATTGCGCGGTGACTACGACCGGTGTGCCCGCCAAGCAACGAGTGGCGAGCGATCCAAGCAAGCTGGGTCGTGAGCAATGGATCTCCATCGCGGGGATGTCGTCGTTCATCCTGTTGCTCACAGTTGTGGGCTGGGGCGTTCTCGTGCTGCTCGTTGTTCCGCAGCAGTTCAACGTCGGGACCTCGGGCGCGCTTGGAATCGGCATTGGTCTGACCGCATATATGCTGGGAATGCGCCACGCCTTCGACGCCGACCACATCGCGGCTATCGACAACACGACGCGCAAGTTCATGGAGGATGGTCAGAAGCCAGTCTCCGTCGGTTTCTGGTTCTCGCTCGGACACTCTTCGGTGGTCTTCGGGCTGTGCCTGCTGCTCAGCTTCGGAGTGCGCGCACTTGCGGGCCAGGTAGAGGACGGCGATTCAACGCTGCAGACCACCTTCGGCCTGATCGGAACAATGGTCAGCGGTGTCTTCCTGGTGCTGATCGGAATCATCAACCTATTCATTCTGCGCAAGCTCGTCGGGGTCTTCCGCCGAATGAAAAGCGGTGAGTTTTCTGACGATGAACTTGAGGAGCATCTGAACAAACGCGGGTTCATGAACCGCTTCCTAGGCAAAGTCACGAAGTCGATTAAGAAGCCGTGGCAGATGTATCCACTTGGGATCCTGTTCGGGCTTGGATTCGACACCGCTACCGAGGTATCACTGCTCGTGCTGGCTGGTGGCGCAGCGGCCTTCGCACTTCCTTGGTACGCAATCCTGTGCCTACCCGTGCTGTTTGCTGCCGGGATGTCGTTACTGGACACAATCGATGGCTGCTTCATGAACTTCGCGTACGGCTGGGCGTTCAGCCAGCCGGTTCGCAAGGTCTACTACAACATCACCATCACCGCGTTGTCGGTATTCATCGCGCTCGTGATCGGCACGGTCGAACTCGTTGGGGTCGCAGCGGAGAAGGCTGGAATCGAGGGAGGTGTCTTAGGTTTCATCGGCGGGCTGGACCTCGGCGCCGTCGGGTTCATCATTGTCGGTTTAGTCGTGGTCACCTGGGCCGTGGCCATCGTCGGCTACAAAGTCGGCAACGTCGAGGAGCGTTGGTCGGCGAACTTACGTGACTCTGAGTCCGGGTAGAGCGGAGTCCAGCTAAGGAGCTAGACCCAGCTCGGGAACCACATACGCAGGTTCCAATCGGAATATGGAATCGCATCTCCAACCCAGATCGGGTAAAAGTACCAACTCGCGATCACGACGAGAACAACAAAAACTCCGACGAGGATGGCTCCCCTCGTTCGGCGACTGGAAGGTGCATCAGCCGGGCCGAGAACCACGCCAAGACTCAATACCAGCGCCATGATCACGAATGGCAGCATGACGATCGAGTAGAAGCTGAAAATCGTTCGGTTCTCGAAGAACAGCCACGGCACCCAACCAGCGGCAAATCCACACAACACGGCTCCGGAACGCCAGTCGCGACGACCCACCCATCGCCACAGCTGATGAATGAGCGCAACGGCCCCCGCCCACCAGATCAGCGGATTCCCGAGGGCTAACACTTCTTGCGAGCACCTCGCGTCCCCACACACATCAGCTGGTGACTCGTATAGGAAAGAGGTCGGCCGGGCCTGCAGCGGCCATCCCCACGCGTTGGCCTCGTACGAGTGATCGGAATCCAGATTCGTGTGAAAATTCCACGCCTCAACGTGGTAGTGCCACAGACTGCGCAGCGAGTCGGGAATCCAACTGAAGCTACTGGGATTCTCGGCAGCCCAGTTGCGACTCCACGCGTCATTAGAGAGGAACCAGCCAGTCCACGTCGCCAGATATGCGAGCGCCGCCGCACCGACAATCATGAAGAAGGCCGGAACAGCATCCTGAGCGAGACTTGCCCGCCATGGCATCCGAACCCCGACCGCGCGCCGGGTTCCAAGATCCCACAGCACGGTGAGTAGTCCAAACGCGACGATAAAGTACAGCCCACTCCACTTGACGCCACATGCCAGACCAAGGCTCACCCCGGCAGCGAGGCGCCACGGTCGCCACAGGAACTGTGCGCCGATGGCGGAGGTCGTTTCACCAAACTCAGCAAATCTAGCTCGAGTTCGGTCCCGGTCGATGAGCAAACAACCGAACGCGACCAGGATGAAGAACATTAACGAGTTATCTAGCAATGCCGTCCGGCTCATGACGATGGCCAGACCATCTAGCGCCAGGAACAGTCCAGCGAGGGTTCCGAGCAGGTTGGACCGGGTCAGTCGCCGAACAATCCGTGCGGCCAACAGCACACTGAGAATACCCAACACCGCAACTGCGATTCGCCACCCGAACGGCGTCACGCCAAAGATCTGCTCGCCGCTGGCAATAATCCATTTCCCCAGCGGTGGGTGAACGACGAACGAGGGGCCATCGATGAACACACTTGCCAGTCCGGCAGGGTCGCCGCCGGTGTCGAGAATGATTGCATCGGGCTCTTCAACTGTTTGACGTTCGTAGCCGAACAGCAGCAGACTCAGCGCATCTTTGATGTAGTACGTCTCATCAAAGACCACCGCGTTAGGTCGCGCTAGGTCAACCAGGCGCAGGATGGCCGCCAGCGCCGTCACGACGAGCGGGCCAACCCACCCCCTTAGCCCGCCTACCGGCATCCGCGGAACCAACCGGTCACGAAGAGCGCGCTGGTCTGATTCGACCGCCGTATCAGGGACGGAATCGATAGCGGTCGCCAGGCTCACGTCGGCCATCGTATGCACCTGTGGGTGTGTCACGGGCTTCAGTGCGCTAGAACTAGACGCGTGAGTCGTTCCGGGCAGGTCATCCTCGCAGCGACGCCGCTGGGAAATCCTGCCGATGCGAGCCTGCGTTTACGCGATCTGATCGCCGAGGCTGACATCATCGCGGCCGAGGACACACGTCGGTTTCGCCGTCTGGCCAGTGACTTGAACGTGACCTACACCGCCCGCCTGGTGTCCTTCTTCGAGGCAGTGGAGCAAGCGAAAGCAGGCGACCTCGCGCAGGCCGCCGCGGATGGGTCACTGGTGTTGATGGTCACGGATGCGGGCATGCCCTCCGTTAGTGATCCGGGCTACCGGCTCGTCGCCGCATGCCGAGCAGTGGGCGTTCCCGTATCCGTTGTTCCCGGGCCGTCCGCTGTGACGACGGCATTGGCGGTATCGGGACTTGCATCCGACCGGTTCTGCTTTGAGGGCTTTCTTCCGCGCAAGGCAGGGGAGCGGCAACGGCGGTTGAGCGCTTTGGCTGAAGAGCCGCGAACGCTGGTCTTCTTTGAGGCTCCGCACCGGATCGCCGCCGCGCTTGCCGCCATGGTCGAGGCATTTGGAGCCGACCGCCAGGCGGTTGTATGTCGGGAACTGACCAAGACCTACGAAGAAGTCCGGCCCGACGATTTGGCCGCGCTGGCTGCATGGGCCGGCGGCGGTTTACGGGGAGAGATTACAATTGTTGTCGCCGGGGCCGTCCCCGGCGTGCTGGAACTGACCGACGAGGAGCTCGCGGATAGGGTTGCCAGGTTGATTGCCGATGGTGCCGACCGAAAGGCCGCCATCTCGACAGTGGCCAAAGAAACCGCCCGCCCAAAGCGACAGGTGTACGACGCCGTGCTTGCTGCCAAGTCCAACAAATAGGATTAACCATATGTCGGAGTCTCAGACCTACTACGTCACTACTCCGATCTATTACGTGAACGATTCCCCGCACATCGGTCACGCCTACACGACCGTCGCCGGAGATGTGCTGGCCCGGTGGCACCGGCAGCGCGGCGAAAAGGTCTGGTACCTGACCGGCACAGATGAGCACGGGACCAAAGTCGAGCGCACGGCAGCGGCTAACGATATGGAGCCGCAAGCGTGGGTCGATCGTCTCGTTGAGAACGAGTGGAAGCCTGTGCTCGAGACCATTGACTCTGCCACCGACGATTTCATCCGAACCACCAGTGGCCGCCACAAAGAAGGTGTCGAAGCCTTTTGGGAGAAAGTCCGCGAGAACGGTGACATCTACGAGGGCAACTTCGAAGGCCCGTACTGCGTCGGCTGCGAGGAATTCAAACTCCCGGGAGAGCTCCTCGACGGCGACGGCGACCAGAAGCTCTGCCCCATACACACCCGACCAGTCGAGATGCTCGAGGAACGCAACTGGTTCTTCAAACTCGAGTCGTTTACTGGACGGCTGCTGGAGCACTACGAGAAGCATCCTGAGGCGATCCAGCCCGAGAGTGCGCGCAACGAGGTCATTTCGTTCATTAAGCAAGGACTGCGCGATATCTCGATGTCGCGGTCAGTCAAGAACGTCACCTGGGGTATTCCGCTGCCATGGGATTCCGAGCAGGTCGTGTACGTCTGGTTCGACGCGCTGCTTAACTACATCACGGCGATCGGCTACGGGGCACGCGAAGGCACGCTGGAGGCGGACAAGTTCGCAGCCACCTGGCCAGCGAACGTTCACCTCGTCGGTAAGGACATCCTGCGATTCCATGCGGTCTACTGGCCAGCGATGTTAATGGCCGCAGACCTGCCATTACCCAAACACGTCTTCGCCCACGGCTGGCTACTCGTGGGCGGCGAGAAGATGAGTAAGAGCAAGCTCACAGGGATTGCGCCTGCGCAGATTATCGATCACTTCGGATCCGATGCTTTCCGCTATTACTTTCTGCGGGCGATCATCTTTGGCTCCGATGGGTCGTTCTCGTGGGAGGACCTATCCGCGCGTTATACCGCGGAGCTGGCCAACGGGTTAGGCAACCTTGGGTCACGCGCAACCGCGATGGTCGGTAAGTACTTCGAGGGAGTGCTGCCTGAACCGGGCCCATATTCCAACGCTGACCTTGCGCTGCAGGACCAGCTCGTTGCAGCCGTCGAGATCGCTGACGCCGCGATCACCCGGTTCGACTTCGCTGGTGCTCTTGCGGCAATGAAGTCGTTCGTTGATGCGGTCAACATGTACGTCACGGAGCAGGAGCCATGGAAGCTCGCGAAAGACCCGAAGAAGGCTGAACGCTTGCGCACCGTGTTGTACGTGATGTGCGAGGCACTGCGTGGGATCGCGATTCTGTATAACCCCGTTATGCCCAAGGCTATGTCCGGGCTGTGGGGGCGCCTGGGCGCGAACCCGCACCTTGGTCCGATCGGCGAGAACTCGATTGCCAGTGCCGGGCGCTGGGGTGCACTGCCCCCCGGCTCGCTCGTGTTAAAGGGAGACGGGCTATTCCCGCGACTTGAGGATCCGCCCGAATGATCACGCCTCGAGAGGGCCGACCCTTGTTACCGGCGCCGTTACCTGGCCCCGTAGTCGACACCCACTGCCATCTGGATATGTGCGCGGCCGAGGACGGGCCGTCGGTCGATGACGCACTCGTGCTGGCTTCCGAGGTCGGTATCACCAGGATCATCCAGGTTGGCTGTGATGTCCCCGGATCCCGCTGGGCAGCGGCAACGGCTGCTGAATACGAGAACATCTGGGCAGCCGTTGCCCTGCACCCGAACGAAGCCCCGCGGATCCACGACGAAGGCGGGCTGATCCTGCTAGAGGCAGCATGGCGGGAGATCAGCGAACTAGCAGAACTGCCCCAGGTCCGGGCAATCGGCGAGACCGGGATGGACTTCTACCGGACCCCAACGGGTGGCCGAGCCATCCAAGAGGAGTCATTCCGCCACCACATCCAGCTGGCCAAGCGGCTCGGCAAAGCGCTCGTTGTTCACGATCGTGAATCACATGACGATGTTCTGCGGGTCCTCGACGACGAGGGCCACCCCGATGCCGTGGTCCTGCACTGCTTCAGCGGGGATGCAGCCTTCGCGGCGGCAGCTAGTGAACGTGGTTGGTACTGCTCCTTCGCCGGAGTAGTGACGTTCAAGAATGCGCAGGATCTCCGGGAAGCTGCGGCTGTCGTACCGCTCGAGCAGCTCCTCGTGGAGACGGACGCGCCATTCCTCACCCCGGCGCCGTACCGTGGAAAGCCGAACGCGTCGTACCTCGTTCCGTACACCGTTCGCCAGATCGCCAACCTTCGCGATATTCCCGACCTAGCCCTCGCTGAAGCGCTCTACGCAAACTCCGAACGCGCCTTCGGTCCGCTGTAGATCGACCCGGTAAATGGCTACTGACCGAGGTCTACTGGGGCCCGTCGAGGTGCGCGAAATCGCCGCTCGACTGAATCTCATACCGACCAAGCGCCACGGTCAGAACTTCGTGATTGACCCCAACACCGTTCGGCGGATCGTCCGCCTCGCTGATGTCACGGCCGCCGACACTGTTCTTGAAATCGGTCCCGGGATTGGGTCGCTGACCCTCGGGCTGCTCGAGACCGGGGCGACGGTGCAGGCCATCGAGCTAGATGAGCGGCTCGCGGTGCTGCTTCCTGAGACAGCTCAACAACGGATACCGGAGCGAGCCAGCGACCTACGGGTGATCTCCGGCGATGCCATGCACGTCGAGTTAGTAGCCGAGCAGCTTGTGCCGACAACGATGGTCGCGAATCTGCCGTACAACGTGGCCGTCCCGATCGTGCTTCGAATGTTCGCGGAACTCCCGACTCTGCAACGCGGGCTGGTGATGGTGCAACTCGAGGTCGCGCAGCGGTTAGCGGCAGCACCCGGATCGCGGATCTATGGTGTTCCGAGCGTCAAGATGGCGTGGTTTGGTTCCGTTGACTTCGCGGGAACGGTAGGACCGAACGTCTTTTGGCCCGCGCCGCGGATAGATTCCGGCCTGGTCCGAATCACCTGCCATGCGCCGCCGCAGTCCCGAGCTGGGCGGGAAGCGGTGTTTTCCACGATTGATGCGGGCTTCTCGCAGCGCCGCAAGAAGCTGAGATCTGCCCTCGCAACGTGGGCCGGTGGCGTCGCTATGGCGGACGAGATCCTCGCAATTGCTGACGTCGACCCCTCGGCACGTGGCGAGGACCTCACTCTTGCGAGCTTCGTGAGGATCGCCGACGCGCGATTGGACCTACCCCACGCCTAACATGAAGGCGTGCATCCGTTCGCTCGCACCGTGACCGTCCGGTCACCTGCCAAGGTCAACTTGCAGCTAGCGGTGGGCCCGCGACGTCCCGACGGCTACCACGAAATCGTCAGTGTCTTTCACGCGGTGAACATCTTCGACGAGGTCGTTGCCAGTGATGGCATTCCTGGGGCAGGTATCAACGTCACGATGGAAGGCGACGGTGTCGAAGTGGTTGGTCTAGGCGAGGACAACCTCGTCTACCAGGCTGGGCTAGCCCTCGGCGCATATGCCGATGTTGCTTTGGATGTCGACCTTCACGTTCGGAAGAACATCCCGATCGCCGGCGGAATGGCCGGTGGCTCAGCCGATGCGGCAGCGACCCTCGTGGCCTGTGACGCATTATGGCGAATCGGCATGGGTCGCGAGGAGCTCGAGACACTGGCCGCCCGCCTTGGTGCCGACGTCACGTTCTCACTCCACGGCGGAACGGCGATCGGTACGGGCCGTGGTGAGCACCTCACAGCCGCTCTGATCAGTGGCCAGTACCACTGGGTGTTCGCCACTTCTAACGAGGGCTTGTCGACTCCAGCGGTCTATGCCGAGTGTGATCGACTCCGTGAGAGACGGGGTATTGGCGATCCCCAGATCAGCGAAGCGGTCATGGCCGGACTACGGCGCGGTGACCCAGAACTCGTTGGGCTCGCGTTGTGTAACGACCTGCAATCTGCTGCTATATCGCTGCGGCCCGAACTCGAACTCGTCTTGGAAACCGGGATGGCATACGGAGCCCTGGGCGGGATCGTCTCCGGCAGTGGGCCGACGTGCGCATTCTTGGCGCGAGATGAAGAACACGCATTAGACATCGCTACCGGGCTATCTGGTTCGGGTACCTGCGACGGAGTCCGTCATGCTACCGGCCCCGTCCACGGCGCCCGAGTTGTCGATTCAGGCACCAATGGTGGTTCCCTACTCGAAACGACCTAGCTTGCTCGACCTGTCGTTGACTACGGGAGTTCCCAGTCGATGGCTGTCGCACCCTGTTCGACGAGGTCGGCGTTGGCGCGACTGAACGGTCGGGAACCGAAGAAGCCGCGGGTGGCTGACAGCGGGCTCGGATGAGCCGAAGCGATGATCGGGGTAGCGCCGAGAAATTGCGTGCAGCTTGCGGCCTCTTTGCCCCACAGAACCGCAACCAGGGGCTGATTGCGGGCGGCCAATGCTCGGATGGCCTGTTCGGTGACGACTTCCCACCCCATGCGTCTATGGGACCCAGAGTTTCCGGGCTCAACCGTGAGCACCCTGTTCAGCAGGAGCACGCCGCTATTGGCCCACGGTCGTAGATCGCCGTTGCTGGGCATCGGAATAAGCAGGTCAGCTGTCAGCTCACGGAAGATGTTGGCCAGACTCCGCGGGATGGGTGTCACCTCGGGACGAACTGAGAATGACAAGCCCATTGCATGTCCCGGAGTTGGGTAGGGGTCCTGGCCGACGATCAGCACGCGGACGTCCGTGAAAGGTCGGGTGAAGGCTGCCAGAACGTCAGGGCCCGGCGGAAGGTATCTGCGATCGGTGGAGAGCTCGTGACGCAGGAAGTCACCCATCCTGGAGATCTCATCCGCCACCGGTTCCAGGGCATTCGCCCACCCTGCATCGACAGAATCGAAGAGCGAATGACCGGGCATACCAACCAACTAGTTCTTGTGAATGGCCGGTTTCGGATCGAGGTTTCCAAGCCCGTTCCACGCAAGGTTCACCAAATGCGCAGCGACTTCTTCCTTCTTTGGCTTGCGGACGTCCACCCACCATTGCCCGGTGAGGCTGACCATCCCCACCAACATTTGGGCGTACATCGGGGCGAGCTTCTTGGAGTAACCACGGGAGCCAAACTCCGATGCCATCTGCCCCTCCACCTTGTCGGCGATGTCCTGGATCGTGCTCGCGAAGCTTCCGGGAACAGTGCCGGGAGCGGAGTCGCGCACGAGGATCCGGAAACCGTCTGTGGAGTCCTCGATATAGGTCAACATTCCGAGCGCAGCATTCGCGAGCAGCTCACGCGGATGACCCGCGGGTGTCATAGCGTCCATGATCGTGCCGATCAGTGAGGTCACCTCTCGGTCGACGATGACTGCGTAGAGACCCTCCTTACCGCCGAAGTGTTCGTAGATGACGGGCTTGGACACTTCTGCCTTGCTAGCGACCTCCTCAACGCTGACTGCCTCGAACCCTTTAGCCGCGAACAGTTTGCGGCCCACGTCGACAAGTTGTTCCCGGCGTTGGGACCCAGACATCCTGACTCTGGGTTTGCGAGCGACTGATTCGGCATCGTCAGCGGCAGCCGTTGGCATGGTCATCACGCCCTAGTGTGCCCTGTTATTGGGTTTACGTCCTAGGATGGGCGCGCATTCCCCGTTGGAGTAAGCGGTAACCGCGCTCTGGGAGCGCACGCATTCCCCGTTGGTGTAATTGGCAACACAGCGGCCTTTGGAGCCGTAGTTCGAGGTTCGAGTCCTCGACGGGGAGCCTTTTTGTCCCACTCAGCTATGTGAAACCCGTTCAGTCCGCGGAAAAGGGCGTCGGGTCGCGGGTATGGCCGTTATCCTCGGCCACGTGACGCAGACTGCAGCCAGCGATACTCGAGCCTCCGTCGTTGTCGTCCTCGCGGCTGGCGCAGGAACCCGCATGAAGTCGGGCCTGGCCAAAGTCCTGCACCCAGTCCTCGGGATTCCGCTGCTCGGCCATGTACTGCGGGCAGTCAGTGAGACCAATCCGGAGCACGTCGTGGTGGTCGTTGGTCATCAACGCGAGCAGGTGGCGGCGTTCGTCAACGCTGCGTACCCAGACGCGATCACGGCCGTGCAAGAGGAGCAAAACGGAACGGGGCATGCAGTCCGCTGTGCACTGGAATCGCTTGATGAGCACGGCATCGGTGCTCCCGACGGTCCGGTTGTCGTGATCGCCGGAGATACCCCCCTGCTTACGGGTGCCACCTTGCAGAACCTCGTTAACGCCCAGGCGGGAACCGGAGCGGCCGCCACCGTTCTGTCGGCGGTTTTCGACGACGCGACTGGATACGGTCGGATCGTGCGCGATCAGGCCGGCGACGTCATTGGGATCGTTGAGCAAAAGGATGCCTCAGCTGCGCAGGGGCGGATCAGCGAAATCAACAGCGGGATGTACGCCTTGGATGCCGATCAGCTCGGGAACGCAATCAATCAGCTGACAACCGATAATTCCCAGGGCGAGGAGTATCTCACCGACGTTATTGGGATTCTGCGGGCCGACGGACAACTCGTCACGGCCTACGTCATTGACGACCCCGACGAGGTGCATGGCGTTAACGACCGACGTCAGCTTGCCGCTAGCGCGGCCTTGCTACGCGATCGGACAAATGTTGAGTTTATGCGCGCGGGAGTCACGATCATTGATCCAGCGACGACGTGGATTACCCCGGGTGCAACTATCGATCCCGATGCTGTCATCGAACGGAATACCTCTCTCGATGCCGACGTCACGATTCAGCGCGGGGCAGTGATTGGACCGGATACGACGCTGCTTGGTTGCCGAGTCGGAATCGGTGCGACCGTCGTCCGTAGTCATTGCGACCAGGCGGAGATCGGCGATGGAGCCAGTGTCGGTCCCTTCACGTTCCTGCGACCCGGAAGCGTGCTGGGGATGGAGGCAAAAGTTGGCGCATACGTCGAAGTAAAGAAGTCGACCATCGGCGCGCAAAGCAAAGTTCCACACCTGTCTTATGTCGGCGATGCTGAAATTGGCGTCGGCACCAACGTTGGGGCGGCAACCATTTTCGCCAACTATGACGGTGAGGCAAAGCACCCAACGGTCGTCGGGAACGGTGTCAGAGTCGGCAGCGATTCGGTCCTTGTGGCACCCGTCACAATCGGCGATGGTGCGTATACCGCCGCCGGTTCTGTCATTACCCACGATGTACCGGCCGGAGCGATCGGCATCGGGCGTGGTCGGCAAAAAAACGTCGACGGGTGGGTAGCGCATAATCGTCCCGGTTCGGAATCCGCGGCTGCTGCCGCGCAAGCCGCAATCACTTCCCCAGAGCGGGACCCCCAGATATCCGATAGCAGTAGTGGCGGGAGAGGATAGCCCAGTGAACGGTGTAATTCGCACGCCCCAAAGTCGTTTAATGCTGTTTGGTGGCAGGAGCCACCCCGAGCTTGCCCAGGCGGTTGCTGACGAGATCGGTACTGAGCTCACCCCGATGAGCGCCTACGACTTTGCTAACGGCGAGATATTCGTCCGCTTCCACGAGAGTGTGCGTGGCTGCGATGCCTACGTCATTCAAAGCCACTGCGGGAACATCAATACCGCGATCATGGAACAGTTGATCATGGTAGACGCGCTTAAGCGGGCATCGGCTGAGCGCATCACGGTCGTCACACCGTTCTACGGTTATGCCCGTCAGGACAAGAAGCACCGCGGACGCGAGCCAATCACCGCGCGTCTGATGGCGGACCTCTTCAAGACCGCTGGTGCAGACCGACTAATGGCCGTGGATCTGCACACCTCCCAAATCCAGGGATTCTTCGACGGTCCCGTCGATCACTTATTTGCGTTGCCGATTCTGTCGGAATACATCGCAAGCCGCGTGGATCACGAACGCATCACTGTCGTCTCCCCTGATGCGGGTCGTGTGCGCGTCGCCGAACGTTGGACCGATGTCCTGAACGCGCCATTGGCGATCATCCACAAACGCCGTGACCCCGATATTGCTAACGAGGTTAAGGTCTTTGAGGTTGTTGGCGATGTGAAAGACCGCGTCTGCGTGCTAGTCGACGACATGATTGATACCGGCGGAACTATCACTAAGGCAGCTGACACCCTGTTCGATCAGGGTGCGGCCGAGGTCATTGTGCTGGCGACGCACGGTGTGCTGTCCGATCCCGCTACCGAACGCATCAAAAATTCGCGAATTTCCGAGGTCGTCGTTACCGACACTCTGCCGATTCCAAGCGAGCGCCGTAGCGACAAACTCGTCATCTTGCCGATCGCTCCGCTCATTGCCCGCGCGATCAATGAAGTGTTCACAGATGGCTCCGTGACCAGCCTGTTTGGCTCGGCGCACGGCTAACACGTACTCTTAACCCACCACTAGGCGAGGGCCCGCGAGCACTCCGTTCGCTGAGCCGTTATCGACGAAGGAAAAATATGTCTAAAGTTGTTATCGAAGCTATCCCGCGCACCGACTTCGGCAAAGGTGCCGCACGCAAAATCCGTCGCGATGGCTGGGTTCCCGCCGTTGTCTACGGCGGTACTGAGCCAGAAGCCCATATCTCCGTGCCAGGCCACGACCTGATGATGGCGCTCAAGCGTTCGGGGGTCGTACTAGAAGTACAGATAGACGGCACGCCTGTTAACACAGCTCCTCGCCAGATCCAGAAGGATCCGGTCAGGGGTTTTCTCGAGCATGTTGACCTTATGGTGCTCACCGACACGGAGGTGCGCGAGCGCCTCGTCGTGGGTGCGGCTGTCGCTAAGGCAGAGAAGGCCGCTGTTGCGGCTGAACTCGACAAGGTCACTGTTGTAATGGCCGTCCGCGAACTCCTTGACGAAGGTGTCGAGGCTGATGCCGCTATCGCCCAAGCGATCGAGACCGTACAAGAAGAGCAGGTCGCCGCTGCCGCTGCCGCTGCCGCTGCCGCTGCTGCTGAAGATGCTGCTGCTGCAGTCGCTGCCGAGGCTGGTGAAGACACCGAAGCCGGTGTCGAGTCCGGCGATGCTGGTACCGACAGCGAATAGTCGCTTGTCGCTGGTAGCTCGTGGATCCTCAATCGCCGTGGCTGGTTGCTGGACTCGGTAATCCCGGCAAGGAGTACGCCAACACTCGCCACAATGTCGGGTACATGGTGCTTGATTTACTCGCCGAACGGATGGACGAGAAGTTCGCTAAGCATCGTCGCGCAAATGCCGATGCCGTAGAGGGCCGTTTTGATGGCGCTCGGGTTGTGCTTGTTCGTTCTCGTCACTATATGAACGAATCAGGAGCTGCTATCCGCGCGGCGGCCGATTACAGCAATATCCCGCTGTCGAACATCATCGTTGTTCATGACGAGCTAGATATCGACTTCGACGCGATCAAGGTCAAGGTCGGGGGCGGTGATGGCGGGCACAACGGCATTAAGTCAACGAAGAAGTCACTGGGTTCGGGAGATTTCTTCCGCGTAAGAGTTGGGGTAGGCCGTCCCCCTGGACGTCAAGATGCGGCTGACTACGTGTTGCGTTCTTTTGGTTCTAGCGAGCGTAAAGAACTACCGTCGGTCGTTGATTCGGCAGCCGATGCAGTTCAGTTAATAATCGCTGAGGGCCTAGCAGTCGCGCAGAACCGCTATCACAGCAAGTAGCGTGAGGATGGTGGAATCAGACGCGCAACTTGCTATCACTGTCGCCAAACAAGCCGGTCAACTCCTTCTGAAGCTGCGGCAGGACTTCGGGCCGGTCGATCCCGATGACAAAGACCGCCGAACCGAACTAAAAAACCAAGCCGACGCGGCATCCCATGAGTTGATCATGTCATTGCTGGGGGAGGCTCGACCCGACGATGCAGTGTTGAGTGAAGAGGGGGTCGACGAGGTCGCGCGCGATTCCGCTGATCGGGTGTGGATCGTCGATCCACTTGATGGCACTAAGGAGTACGGTCTCGGCCGGTCGGACTTCGCCGTACATATCGCGTTGTGGGACCGCAACCTCGGGGTATCTGGTGGGCTGATCGCGGGGGTCGTGGACTTGCCAGCCCAAGATCGGACCCTGTCCACGATCGATGACGTGACTGCACCGCGAAGTATTGACGATTCGCGGCCGGTTCAGCTGATCGTTTCTCGATCGCGCCCACCAGAGATCGCAAAAGACGCAGGCCGTGATGCTCTCGCCGACATTCTGGAGATCGAGGGCCAGACCTCGCACGGCGTTGAGGTCCTGCACTCAGGTTCAGTCGGGGCTAAAGTCGCCGAGGTTCTTGCCGATCGTGCCGATGCATACGTTCACGACACGGGTTTCTATGAATGGGACGTCGCCGCGCCGTTGGCCGTCGCACAACACTATGGGTTGATTGCATCCCATATCGGCGGCTCGGACATCACCTTCAATCACCGGCCACCGTGGGTTACTAATCTAGTCGTTGCGCTGCCAACACTCGCACCATTCATGATCGACTTGCGGCTGCCGTAGCCTCGAACCTGTGAGTTTGCGGGGGTTGTTGCCGATTGTTGCGCGCGATCCTGCCCTGACGGAGGCGCTCGCGGCGGCAGATCGCAAGGATGAGGCACATACAGTCATCGGCCCGCCCGGGATGGCACCTCTGTTGACCGGGATCCTCGCGGCGCCCGAGCTTGGCGACAATACGGTCCTGGCCGTCACCGCGACGACGCGCGATGCCGAGGATCTTGCGGCGGAGCTCCGTGGCTTCCTCGCGCCGACATCCGTCGTCGAATTCCCAGCCTGGGAGACGTTGCCGCACGAAAGGCTCAGCCCAACGCATGACACGGTGGGTCGACGGTTGCACGTCTTACGACGCTTGTCGCATCCAGAGGATCAGGGATCCGGGCTAGGCCCGATCCGAGTCGTGGTTGCCGGTGTTCGCGCACTCGTGCAACCCATCGTTGCGGGAATCGGTGATCTAGAGCCGGTTAGGGCGCGGGTTGGTGACAGTCCGGGACTCGTGGCGACCGTGGAACGCTTGGTCTCGATTGGATACGAGCGCACGGATTTGGTGACCCGCCGCGGTGAGCTGGCGGTGCGCGGGGGGATCGTCGACGTTTTTGTTCCGACCGATGAGCACCCTTTGCGGGTTGAGTTCTTCGGTGACGAGGTAGACGAGGTTCGCTCCTTCTCCGTGACAGACCAGCGTTCACTAGATGTTTTGGAGCACGGGTTGTGGGCGCCGCCGTGTCGGGAGGTTCTGCTTACCGATGATGTCCGCGCGCGAGCCCGGGCCTTAGTTGACGAGCACCCCGAGCTAGCTGATGTCTTTGGCTCGTTGGCCGAAGGGATCCATATCGAGGGGATGGAGTCGCTGGCTCCGGTGCTATGCGAGGGGATGGAGACCCTCCTTGATGTGGCCGGTGAGGGCACGATTGTGCTCGTGAACGAGCCCGAGCGAGTGCGTAAGCGGGCAGCGGATTTACTCGCCACCAGCGACGAGTTCTTGGCTGCCGGTTGGCAGGCCGCAGCGGAAGGTGCCCAGGTTCCGGTTGATGTATCCGCCGCCTCGTACCGGACACTGGACGACATGGCTGCACTTGCGGCAGAGCGTGAGTTGCCCTGGTGGTCGGTTGCTCCGTTCGGGGTCGAGCCTGATGAGCGCTCTGCGATTACGGCGCTACCTAGCTTCCGTGGTGATTTAAACGCAGCGTTGAGGATGCTCGGAAGCCGAACAAAAGACGGTGCTCGGGCAGTAATCGTGACGGCCGGGCATGGTCCGGCGGCACGGATTGCTGAGCAGCTGGCTGATCGAGATATCCCTGCGCGCCTCATCCAATCGCTAGATGGGCCTCCTAGCCAAAACATCGTGACCGTGGTGACGGGTCCGTTGCGGGGCGGCTTCGACGCTGCCGCTGTCGGTCTCGTTGTCCTGACCGAAGCTGACCTACTCGGCTCTCGGGGCCGCGCAGGTCGTGTCACCCCCACGATGCCTTCGCGGCGTAAGCGCGCCATTGATCCGTTGCAGCTCTCACCTGGCGACTTCATTGTCCACGAGAAACACGGCGTCGGACAGTTCGTAGAACTGGTCCAGCGGACAGTAAGTGGCGCGACGCGGGAGTACGTTGTCGTTGAGTACGCCGCCAGCAAGCGGGGTCAGCCGCCGGACCGGCTCTATGTCCCGACCGATCAGCTGGACCAGATCACCCGGTACGTCGGCGGCGAGGCCCCAAGTGTGCACCGTCTCGGCGGCGCGGATTGGGGGAAAGCCAAGAGCCGCGCCCGTAAGGCTGTTCGCGAGATCGCTGGCGAACTCGTCCGGTTGTACGCCGCACGGCACAACGCGAAGGGCCATGCCTTCGGTGCCGATACTCCGTGGCAGGGCGAGCTCGAGGATGCCTTCCCGTTTGTCGAAACCGTCGACCAACTGGCCACGATCGATGAGGTCAAGGCGGACATGGAGAAGTCCGTTCCGATGGACCGCATAATCTGCGGCGACGTCGGTTACGGCAAAACTGAGATCGCCATACGAGCAGCTTTCAAGGCTGTGCAAGACGGTAAGCAGGTCGCTGTCCTCGTCCCGACGACGCTACTCGTGCGCCAGCACCAGCAGACATTCGCTGAACGGTTTGCGCCGTTCCCAATGCGTGTCGAGGCGCTGTCGCGCTTCCAAACTGCGGCCCAATCTCGCAAGATCCAAGAGGGAATTTCGGACGGGACGGTCGACGTCGTCATTGCGACGCATCGTCTGCTGTCCCCGCACACCCAGTTTAAGGATCTGGGCCTGGTGATCGTTGACGAGGAACAGCGGTTCGGCGTCGAGCACAAAGAACACCTCAAGGCCCTGCGTACCAACGTGGATGTTCTGACGATGTCGGCGACGCCGATTCCGCGGACCCTGGAGATGGCCGTCACGGGCATCCGGGAGATGTCCACGATCGCGACTCCGCCCGAGCAGCGTCTCCCCGTACTGACCTACGTCGGACCGTTCGACACCAAGCAGATCACGGCGGCGATTCGACGCGAGCTCTTGCGTGACGGCCAAGTCTTCTTTGTTCACAACCGCGTCGAGAGTATCGACCGCACTGCCAAGCGGGTCGCTGACCTCGTTCCCGAAGCGCGTATTGCGGTTGCCCACGGGCGGATGGGAGAGCATGCTCTCGAGCAGGTCATCGACGATTTTTGGGAGCAGCGAATCGACGTGTTGGTCTGCACGACCATCGTCGAGAACGGACTGGATATCACCAACGCAAACACGTTAATTGTTGACCGTGCTGACACCTTTGGCGCAAGCCAGATGCACCAATTACGCGGTCGCGTCGGACGAGGCCGAGATCGCGCGTATGCGTACTTCTTCTATCCAGAAGAGAAGACGATGAGCGAGACCGCCCATGACCGGCTGGCGACCATCTCGTCCCACACTGACCTAGGTTCCGGGATGGCCGTAGCGATGAAGGATCTGGAGATTCGCGGAGCCGGCAACCTCTTGGGCGGGGAACAGTCGGGTCACATCGCCGACGTTGGATTCGATCTCTATGTTCGGATGGTCGGTGAGGCGCTGGCAGTCGTGAAGGGCGAGACCGACAATGAGCCGATGGATGTCAGCGTCGAGCTACCCGTTGATGCCCACATTCCTGAGAAGTACGTGCCCGAGGAACGACTACGACTTGAGGCGTACAAACGTCTCGCATCGGTCGTGTCCGAGGATGACATCACCGCAGTCATCGCCGAGCTCACGGACCGCTACGGTCCGTTGCCATCCTCGGTCGAGACTCTCGTTGAGGTTGCGCGCGTTCGAATCCTCGGACGAAGTGCCGACGTCGGCGAGATCGTGCTGGCGGGCTCGCGAATTCGACTGTCTCCGGTTGCGCTACCCGACTCCCGGATCATGCGACTCACTCGGCTGTATCCGGGAACCCAAATCCGGCCCGCGACTCGAACGATTCTCGTCCCGCGACCGACCACAGCCAAAGTCGGCGGAAAGTCGCTTGTTAACCGCGAGCTACTGACGTGGGTCGAAGAGTTGCTGCGCAGTGTGATCGTCGGGTCGAATCAGACGGCGACTGGATCGGCGAACGAGCAGTAGTAGGGGAATCCGCGGGCACCGAGATCGCCGGGAACCTGCAGGACGGCCACCCGAGTGTGACCGCCGTCAGATTGCGTCAGCATCTCAACGAGCGCGCCGAAGGTGTTGGGTTGCGCGACGAGGCAGTCGGTCTGGCCGAACACTGAGCTGCCACCGGTCATCGTCACGCAGATCGATCCCGTCGCGTATGGCTAGGCCTACCCGTAGTTCCTGAGTAAGGGCAACCCGATAGTGCTCACGCTGAGCGTGGGCGCGAGCACTATGGTGATGCGTTACCAACGTCATTCCTCCCCGCTTTACGGACGACGGGAGATGGCTTGTGACCGGGAATACCCGATCGAATGACGTTAGTTTGAGGAGTCTCACCCTCAGGATTGAGCTGCGACACACTGGCGCGAGAGTTAAGAGCCGCCGGTTGCAGGCGGTTCGTATGCGGAAATCGCGCTTCGCGTGGGCAACCAAAGCTCGGTTCGGCGTACGATCGACGCTGAACCCGCCCCGTGAGATAATTTCGGCACCTGAAAGGTCTATGCCAGTGATGCGCCAGTTAAATGCCTTCCCTCGACCGTCCAAGCGAGTGACGCGGACTGCGGCTGGATTGGTGGCGATTGCCGCT
>JBLHZE010000005.1:0-18918 GCA_047631015.1 Actinomycetes bacterium | reverse complement strand
CCGCGAAGTCCAGCGTAGGAGCAGACAAGATAACCCCGGTCAGGCCACCGAAGAGGAAGGTCACCAAGAAGCCAGCCGTGAACAGCATCGGAGTGTCGAACGAGATCGATCCTCTCCACATCGTGCCGATCCAGTTAAAGAACTTCACACCTGTCGGTACGGCGATCAACATCGTCATGATCGAGAAGAAGGGCAGTAAGACTGCTCCTGTCACATACATATGGTGAGCCCACACCGCCACGGAAAGTCCGGCAATCGCGATAGTCGCGAAGACGAGACCTTTGTAGCCGAAGATCGGCTTGCGGCTGAACACCGGCAAGATCTCCGAGCAAATACCGAAGAAGGGCAGCGCAAGAATATAGACCTCGGGGTGCCCAAAGAACCAGAACAAGTGTTGCCAAAGGAGCGCACCACCGTTTTCGGGGGCGAACACCACGGAGCCGAACTTTCGATCAGCCACCATCATGATGAGGGCCGCCGCCAAGACGGGGAACGCGACCAGAACCAAGACACTGGTCAGCATGACCGTCCACGTGAAAATGGACATCCGGAACATCGTCATACCCGGCGCCCGCATACAGATGATTGTTGTCAGGAAGTTGACGGCACCCAGGATTGTCCCCAACCCGGCGAGGGTGAAGCCAAGTAACCACAGATCGCCACCGATGCCCGGCGTGTAGACGGATCCTGAAAGTGGCGCGTAGGCAAACCAACCGAAGTCGGCCGCCCCTGATGGAGTGAAGTAGGCGGAGAGAACGACGAGGCCGCCGAAAAGGTAGAACCAGTAAGCAAGCATGTTCAATCGCGGGAAGGCGACGTCTGGCGCTCCGATTTGCAGCGGCATGATCGCGTTGGCGAACGCCGCGAATAGCGGCGTCGCGAATAGCAGCAGCATTATCGAGCCGTGCATCGTGAACATCTGATTGTACTGCTCGTTGGAGATAAACTGCTGACCCGGATTCGTCAGTTCTGCGCGGATCAGCAGTGCCATGATGCCGCCGGTGAAAAAGAACGCCATCGACGTAATGAAGTACAGGTGGCCAATGACCTTGTGATCTGTTGAGGTCAACCAGCCCACGAGGGTTCGACCCATGTGCTTCTTACGAAGTTGCTTTTGTGTCGGCGGAATTATCGATTGGTGCTCTACGGCGCTCGGCGCTGGTTCATTGAGGATAGTCACGTTCGTTCCCCTTATCCGACAATCTGGGCATTGTTAGTTGTACGGCCCGTATTAAGCTGGCCTTCTTGTCCACGCTCGCGCAAGTCTGTGACGTGGGCATCGAACTCCTCTTGAGTCACAACCTTGAGTTGGAACAGCATCCGGGAGTGATCGACACCGCACAGTTCTGCGCACCGCCCGGCGAACGTCCCGAGTTTGTTCGGTGTCACTTCAAAGACATTGGTACGCCCTGGGACGACATCGAGCTTGTAAAGAAAGTTTGGAACCCAGAATGAGTGGATGACATCTGGAGAGGTCAGCTGAAACTGCACCTTCTCGTTGACGGGGAGCCACAAGGTGGATGCCGCCGAATTATCGCCCGGGGGTACGTTCTGACGGCCGGAACCCTGCGGAGAGTCAGGACGGTAGGCGGGCTGACCGGTGTCGTAGACGTTCTCTTCGACGTAGTTGAAGGTCCAAGCCCACCGGAAACCGACGACGTTCACTGTCTGGGTTTGGTCATTGCGCACCTGAGTAATCTCAACCTCATCGCGAGCGGCGAAGTAGAAGATACCCACAACCAGAATGAGAGGAGCAACCGTCCACAGCGCTTCAATAGGCATGTTGTAGCGGGTCTGAACCGGAACATCAGAGTTCTTACGACGTCGGTAGGCAAAGAACGCCCAGAACATGATTCCCCAGACGAAAAAGCCAACAGCCAGCAAGGCAATCCAACTGCCAGTCCAGAAACTTAGTGTTATTGGTGCCTGCTCGGTGACCGGCTCCGGCATTCCACCGCGCTGCCATTCAGCCAGCGAGCAACCAGTCGCCACGACCATGGTGAGTACGCCCATAGCGGCAACCCCGGCTCGCCGACCGAACTTTTTTCCGGGCAGCTGGGCGCGCTTCGCGTCATGCTTGTCTACGTGACTCGTCATCGCTTACGTCCGTACACGTGAGGCCTTTCCTGGTTTTCGGCTCCTCTGCGGTCTTTCTGTGCCAATGCAGACACCCTAGTGGCGGCCGACTTTGGCGCCACCACCGAGGGTTACGACGTCTAGCGGCGAGAATAGCGCAGCTTGAGCCGGAAAGCCTGTGCCAGGGCGGGTAGATTCGTCGGTATGTCGCGAGCCTTCCTCGACGCCGCCCTCGGTCAGCCACTGCACGGGGCGGCGATTGAGGCACGAGAAGGCTTCACTGACCGGGCTTGGCCTGATCCTGACCAGCCCTACCACGAAGGTCGCCTCAGCGCCCAAATCCTGAACGCCGCGCGTGAAACGGTCGCGGCAGTAGTCGGCGTGTCGTCAGCTGGCGTGAGCTTTCACCCTCGGTCAGTTATCGCCTCACTGGCAGTAACCGGGGCGCACTACGCGCTTCGTGCACCCGCCGCTCAGGCTCGCGTAACGGAGCCGCGAGTATCCATGACCGGCGACGCGCCAGAGCCCATCAAGCCCGCAGCGGGCGAACCGTTGGTTTACTCATCCCGCGTGGAGCGCGCCACAGTGCTGAACCAACTGGCGGCACTTCCCGGCCCGACAGCGGAGCTTCTTGACGTTGACCGCCTGGGCCGAATCGACACGGCGAAACTGGCAACATCGCTCAAATTGGCAGGCCACCGCTCGACGATGCTCCTCCTGCAGAGCGCCAATCTCGAGCTCGGAACTCGCCAGCCACTTGAACTGATACCAACGCTGTCAGCCGGTCCCCCCGCCACGCTAGTAACAGATGCAACCGGCAGTCTCGGGCTGATCGATATTGATTCTTCCTGGTCGGTGCTGTTCGCCGATGCCACTGGCTGGGCAGGACCCGGCGATGTGGGAGTCCTGGCGATTCGAGATCCGAAGTCCTGGCGACTGCCTTCTGAGCATCCTTTATCTCCGACGATCGGAAACGTCAACGGCTACCCCACGGACAGTGTGGGAGTTCTGGCCGCAACCGAAGCGGCAGCGGCGCTACACGCCGTGGCCTCGGGTCGACCGGCGCAGACAGCTCGACTTACACGCCAGATTGAGCGAATCCGTCACGAGCTACCCCGACTCGTCAGCGATGTGGACGTCCTCGGAGATCCAACCGACCGGCTACCGAATATCGTGACGTTTTCGGTCCTCTACGCGGACGGAGAACGGCTTGCAAGTGAGTTGGACAGGCTCGGGGTTGCGGTGGGCAGCGGTTCGGCCTGTGCATCCCGAGCGGGTCTTCCGAGTCATGTCCTGGCGGCAATCGGAGCCCTTACCCACGGCAACGTTCGCGTCAGCCTGCCGATAGGGGCAACCGACGCCGCTATCGATCATTTTCTGGCGGCGCTGCCCGCGGCAGTCCACGCAGTCAGATCGGAGGCAGGCGCGCCATGATCGAACTCGACGAGCGTGGCACGGTGTGTCCGGCGCCAATCATCGCCCTCGGGAATGCCGCAGCACGCCAGTCATCTCGCCCACTTGAGATTGCCCTTCTGGCCGATGATCCGGCTGCTGCCTACGACGTTCCCGCATGGTGCCGGATGCGCGGCGCCCAGCTTGCAGACGTCAGCGATCTACCCGACGGAACCGGCACACGATATGTGGTTGTCGTCATCTAATTTCAATCATTCTTTTCCCAAAGCAAGTGAGCGATTCGATAGGCAGCCTTGAAGCCTGACTAAGTACTCGGATCTCGAGATTTCGCGAACTCCCAGGGTCCGAAGATTGTCAGTCGCCCACTGCACGTCAATCATCCGCTCCCCTGTCGGTTCCTTGGACACAAACTCTTCGCATAAGGCTGCTACCGCAACTTTGGATGCGTCGGTCCGAACGTGGAACTTGGATTCGGCCGCGAATAGCCCACCCAATTGGATTCCAAAGAGGCCACCGGCCAACGATCCATCCCCGGCCCACACTTCAACCGAGTGAGCCCACCCCAGATCGTGGAGCTGCTGGTACGCGCGCCGAAATCGGGTGTCGATCCACCCGTGCGGTCGACGTGGGTCAGCGCAGCGTGCAACCACGTCGGCAAATGCCACGTTGAATGTCACCGCAAAGCCCCGGCGGGACCTGCGCAGCGAGCGGCTTTCGTGGAACTCCTCAGGAAAAAGCACTCCCCGAGGCGCCGGCGACCACCAACCGAGGGCATCCGTACCGTCGGGTAACTCGACACCCATCGGGAAGACACCGCTGCGGTAGCCAGCGAGCATTGTCGCGGGATCTAGTCCAGCGCCGATACCCAACAGTTCGGCATCCGCTGGCGCCACAGCGGGATCGGGCAGCACCCAGTCGGTGGGTGACGGTTCGATCGGGACGAGCACGCCGCAGTCAGCGCAGCGCGCTGATCTGAGGTGCAACTTCTGCAGCGGCTTCGCTCCCGTAGGCGTCGGTAAACCGGTCCAGGAGCTCCTTGGGTACCAACTCGTAGTCCTGCGGGCCAGTCGTCTCGATTACGAGCGCCGCAATGGCGGAACCCACTTGTGCGCACCGTTCTGGAGTGCACCCCCATGACAGTGCTGCGAGGTATCCCGACCGGAACCCGTCGCCGACCCCGGTCGGATCGACTACACCGGTAATCGGAATCGCTGGCACCTCTACCGCGGATTCGCCATCGACCTCAATGACGCACCCTTTATCCGCCTTGGTCGTCACGCGAGTGCCCACTCGATCCAGGATCTCTTGTGGCGACCAACCCGTCTTCTTCTCGATGAGTGCCGCTTCGTACTCGTTGGTAAACAGGAAGGCGGCTCCGTCAACGAGTGCCCGAATATCTTCACCTTCTAAGAAGGCCAATTGCTGCGAAGGATCGGCCGCAAATGGAATTCCCCGATCCCGGCACTCCTCGGTGTGGCGCAACATCGCGGCCGGATCGTTCGGAGACACGACCACGAGATCGAGTGGACCGACTCGCTCAATGATCGGGCCCAACTCGATTCCTCGGGCCTCGATCATCGCACCGGGATAAAAGGAGGCAATCTGGTTACTTTGAGAATCAGTCGTGCAAACAAACCGCGCGGTGTGGTGGACCTTGGATTCGCGGATGAAATCGACGTCGACGTCATGTTGCACGAGCCAGGAACGGTAATCGGAGAAGTCCTCGCCCACGGCCCCGACAAGTATTGGCCTTAGCCCGAGGCACCCGAGACTGAAGGCGATATTCGCACCTACTCCCCCTTTGCGGATCTGAAGATCCTCGACAAGGAACGAGACGCTCAACGAATCAAGCTCAGAGGCAATCATCGAATCGCCGAAACGACCCGCAAAAGTCATCAGATGGTCAGTTGCGATTGATCCCGTTACACAAAGTTTCACGACCTAAACCTACCCCCACCGGTGATGACATCAGGCAGAAACGACGAGAGCGGCGCGCCTAGCGCACCTAATATGCCTGCTTCCACTTATTGCGGTAACTTTCGCGCATATGGCTGCACCCGCTTTTATATGCGATGCCAACTTGAATGGCCGTGGTACTCGCTTATTTGCCAGCGCCAGTCATCGCCGTAATCGTCCGCCCACATTCGACCAAGTTGAATTCGAGCCAGGACACCATCGCGATGCTTCGAGGAAAATTTGGGCGGGATGGTGAGGGGCCGCATTACATTTCGTTAATAAGGATGGTGAGTCTGGTCATACTCGTTTTGGGCTACCAATGGAAACGCCGCAGGCCAGAGTTGATCCCAGCCCCGAGCGTTAAGACCGAGATTCATCTTCTGATTGAGATTCGAGACGCAATGAATTCTTTGTCATCGGATTTGGCGGATGGTCTCGACGCTAGTTCGTCAGGGAAACCGCCGCCAACAGATCCTCCGGAGTAGTCGACATACTTTTCCCTCGTGCCAGAATGTCAAATCAAAAAGCAGCGCCCGAGTGCAAGGGCTAGTGGAAAGAGTCTCCGCAGGCACAGGATCCGGTTGCATTCGGGTTGTCTATGGTAAAGCCCTGCTTCTCAATCGTGTCGACGAAGTCGATGACAGCACCGCCAAGGTAGGGGACTGACATGCGGTCGACAACGACGGCAACACCGTCAAAATCGATCTTTTCGTCGCCGTCGAGCGAACGATCATCGAAGAAGAGTTGGTAGCGCAGTCCTGAGCAGCCACCTGGCTGGACAGCAACCCGCAGCGCTAGGTCATCGCGACCTTCTTGGTTCAGAAGGGTCCTCACCTTCACGGCAGCGCCGTCGGTCAGAACAACTGCCTCTGCGACAGCTTCAGCGGTTACGACGGAATCAGCGACGGCGTCAGGTGACTCAGTGGTCGAGGTTTCAGCGGTCATATGTCCGCGGCTCCTAACAAATAGGTGTGGTTTCGATATTCTCAGTTAGTGGTCCAACGCGCGGTGTGGCCGCGACATTCCCGAATGACAATTTCGGAAGGCAATCCCGAATGACATTCCCAATCAATCGCGCCTACCCATGGTGACATAGTTTTGTGCTTTTGAAAACGGCAACCTGCCTAACGTTGGCGGAGCAGCGTCAGCGGCTCCAGGTCCGAGCGACTCGCTCGGACGCTGTTTGCAGCCACCGGACCGGATCGGACATGGACTCCTGGACCGACCCAGCAAAATCAGCCACTGGGTACGCACTGGAGATTCCTAATGCGCTGTACTCCCTGCGCCCGACCTTCACATCTCCCGCGATCACAATGCAGGGGCGTGCCGTCGGCATCGTCACTGTGGCGACCCCGCTCACGACTTTGCCTCGCAAAGACTGCCAATCGAAGCATCCCTCGCCGGTGACAACAAGGTCACTTGCCCGCACCCGAGCCTCAAAGTTGGTTGCTGCAAGAACCGTTGCAATCCCAGGCGCGCGTTGCGCTCCGAGATGTAAAAGCGCGTATCCAAGGCCACCCGCGGCTCCGGCGCCGAGTGCCACCGCTGGATCCTTTCCATCCGGGCGCCGACCGACAGCTGTCGCAAAAACCTCCAGCGCTGCATCGAGCACTTGGACGGTGTTGTCGTCAGCACCCTTCTGTGGTCCAAATGTTTTGGATGCTCCCGTCAGTCCCAGCAGCGGGTTATCCACGTCTGTGGCAGCGATTAGCTCGATCCCCGATAGTGCCGCCCTGGCGGGGCCTACATCAATCTGCGTCAGCTTCGACAGGTGCGCTCCGCCAGCGTCCAACGCGATGTCAGCGGTTGCACCCAGTGCGGCAAGGAGTCCGGCACCACCATCGTTAGTTCCCGAACCCCCAAGGCCTACGACGATACGCTTGGGCCGCAGCGACACGGCTAGCCGCAGCATTTGCCCCACCCCGAGACTCGTCGTGACACGGGGATCTCGCTCGTCAGGTCCTAGCAAGTGGATCCCGCATGCTTGGGCGGATTCGATGTAGGCAGTGTCATCGACCAGTAAGACAGCAGCCGGGACCTGCTGGCCCAGCGGCCCGGAGACTGTCGCACTAATTAACTGCCCGCCGAGTGCCGCCGCCAGCGTGTCGACAAACCCCGGGCCTCCGTCTGACAGTGGACAGAGATCAAGCACATCCCCGGGCGCGGTACGGGCCCAGCCATCTGCGATGGCGCGAGCAGCCGCTGGCGCGGTTAGACTTCCGGTGAACTCATCTGGGGCAACGACGATCCGCATCCGCTGACCGTACTGCCCCGCACTAGCGAAAGTGGACAGATGACCCCGATATCCCCCGCCGGGACCGACGAGACCGTGGCGTCCAACGAGTGGGTTGATCCTGCCCCCTCGCCACTGCTACTTCTCCTGGGTGAGAAGTCCGACCCGCAGAGTGAGCGCGGTGTCGATTGCCCAGGTGTTCTACCTAATCCTAGCGATCCAGATCTGGCGGCCCGCGCGCGTGCTGCGAAGGAGGCACTCGGCGATCGGGTCTTCGTACTAGGCCACCACTATCAACGCGACGAGGTTGTCGAATTCGCCGACGTGACCGGCGATTCTTTCAAGCTGGCGAGGGAAGCGGCCGCCCGCCCCGATGCCGAGTTCATCGTCTTTTGTGGTGTCCACTTCATGGCCGAGAGTGCGGATATCCTCACCTCCGACGAACAGAAGGTCATCCTGCCTGATCTTGCCGCTGGCTGTTCAATGGCAGATATGGCTGCGATTAACCAGGTCCAGGATGCCTGGCAGACACTGGAAGAGGCCGGCATTGCGGCAATGACGCTTCCCGTCACCTACATGAACTCCTCGGCAGCGATCAAAGCCTTCACCGGGCGTCACGGCGGCACTGTGTGCACATCCAGTAATGCCGCAACCAGTCTTAACTGGGCATTTGAGTCCGCCGAGCACGTGCTGTTCCTCCCCGACCAGCACCTGGGTCGCAATACCGCGATCGGAGACCTCGGAATGTCACCGGAGGATTGCGTCGTCTTTGACCCGCGTAAGCCCGGGGGTGGCCTCACGCACGACCAACTGCGCTCAGCCAAGATGATTCTGTGGCGGGGGCACTGTTCGGTACATGGACGATTCACCCCCGAATGCGTAGACGATGTCCGTTCCCGGATTCCTGGGGTCAACGTCATCGTGCACCCCGAATGCAGACGGGACGTCGTCGAGAAGTCCGACTATGTCGGATCAACCGAAGGCATCATTAAGGCCCTCGACGCAGCCGAACCGGGCTCCGCGTGGGCGATCGGGACTGAGCTCAACCTTGTGAAGCGACTGGCTGAGCAGAACCCCGATAAGCGAATTGTTTTCCTGGATAAAACGGTGTGCTACTGCAGCACGATGAACCGGATTGATCTCCCGCACTTCACGTGGGCTTTAGAGTCGCTGGTTGCAGATAATGTCGTCAATCAGATCGAAGTTGATCCGGACACCACATACTGGGCGCGGGTAGCACTCGACCGGATGCTTGCCCTACCGGGCGCGTAGCGAACGCCGGACACGTGCCAGGTCGGCCAGTGCTGCGACACGGTGTTTGACACACTGTCGAACAAATTCGTCGTTAGCACGTAGAGTTCAGGCATGTTCGGAAAAAACTCTAGTGACGATACGACTCCAACCGCAGTCGCCAACGACGATGTGTCGGTCAGCGAGACCGGCCATTCGGCCGCCCCTAAGGGCCGCCCCACGCCTACGCGCAAAGAAGCCGAAGCTGCTCGTAAGGCGTCTCTAAAGAGTGGCATTGTGCCGCCTAAGGGCAGCCCGAAGTCTAGTAGCGGAGATAAGAAGGCCGACAAGGCCGCCCAGCGCGAGTACGCGCGCGAGCAGCGGATGAAGGCGCGTGAGGGAATGCAGCGCGGCGACCAGCGCTATCTACCCGCCCGCGACCAGGGACCCGTTCGGATGGCAGTTCGGGACTACATTGATTCTCGTCGCACAGTCGCAGAGTTCTTCGTTCCGGTTGCCGTAGCCGTATTGATTCTTGGTCTCATGCGCAACACCCAACTTCAGGCCATCGTCACGCTCATATGGATGATCATCATTATCGTTGTCGTCACCGATACCGGCATCATGCTCGTTCGTATGAGCGGAAAACTCCGGGAGCAGTTCCCCGACAAGGCCGACCGAAAAGGCGTCAACTTCTACGCCACGATGCGGGCCATGCAGATCCGGCGCCTGCGCCTGCCACCGCCGCGTTTCAAGGCTGGCGGTCAGCCCGTCACGCCGAAAGAGCCCAAGAGCTAGCACTCGACGCATCACTGGAGGTCGGATGGAACACCGTCACCTTGGCCGTAGCGGACTGCTCGTCAGCGAATTGGCTTACGGCAACTGGATTACTCACGCCTCCCAGATAGAAAATGACCAGGCAGTAGCGTGCGTTCACGCCGCGCTGGATGCGGGCATCACGACGTTTGATACGGCGGATATATACGCGGCCACAGAAGCCGAAAAGGTCATGGGCCACGCACTCAAGGGCCAGCGCCGCGAGGGACTCGAGATCTTCACCAAGGTCTATTGGCCGACTGGCCCGGGCCGCAACGATCGAGGGCTCTCTCGTAAACACATCATGGAGTCATGCCACGGTTCATTGCGTCGACTCGGCGTCGACTACATCGATCTCTACCAAGCACACCGATACGATTACAGCACTCCCCTAGAGGAGACCCTGCGCGCGTTCGACGACCTGGTTCGCAGTGGGAAGGTGCTGTACGTCGGAGTCTCGGAGTGGCGCGCTGAGGAGATTGATGCAGCTGTTCGGATGGCCGATCAGCTGGGGTATGACCGGATCATCTCCAACCAGCCGCAGTACTCAATGCTATGGCGAGTAATCGACAAAGAGGTCGTAAAGACCTCGCAGAAGCACGGTATCGGCCAGATCGTTTGGTCACCGCTGGCACAAGGAGTACTAACGGGCAAGTACAAAGTCGGACAGGAGCCACCGCCTGGCTCACGCGCCACCAACTCTCAGGGCGCAGGCTTCATCTCCCCGTGGCTGCGCGACGAGGTACTTGAAAAGGTCGTCCAGCTTGCCCCGATTGCATCAGAGCTCGGACTCTCCACTGCCCAGCTTGCGCTCGCCTGGGTACTGCAGAACTCCGCAGTCAGTTCCGCGATCATCGGAGCCACACGACCGGAACAGGTTGCAGAGAATGTCCGGGCCAGCGGGATCACATTGGAGCCCAGCGTGATGGCCGCGATCGACAAAGTGCTCGGCGATGCGGTTATTAGGGACCCCGCCATGACGAAATCGCCGAGAACCCGACCGTGAGCTGGGCCTGGCAGTTCCTTGATAGCAATGCATGCGTCACGTCACCACCAGCTGACCTGGCGGATGACGCTCAATTCCATGCCCAAGCTGATGCCGAAACCTGGATCGGCGAAAACTGGCAGGAACTCCTATCAGTCGGGGTTAACTCCGTGAACCTGCTCAACGACGGAGCCCTCGTGTACGGACCGATGGGGCTCTATTCCGAGCAGGACTCCCCTAGCAACTAGCTATGCGGCGCAATCCGTCCGCGCGCAGGTGTATCATTTGCGAAGTGTTCGGGTCTTTGAGCACAGGCAAGACCCAGGGGAAGCCGGTCAAAGTCCGGCGCTGACCCGCAACCGTAGGTGGCCGTTTTCACCGGCTGCAAGCCGGAGCACCTGAGTTGAGCATCTGGCTGACATCTGTCGAGGTTTCACAGCATCAGCCCCTAGGTTGCGGTTCGCTGCTGCCCGCGGGTTGTGAGGGTGGCGCCGTCACAACCGAAAGGGCACACATGCGCACTTCGAAAAACAACACTCAGCGAGGCTTGGGTCGAATTCTCGCTGCCGGAGCAGTAGCAATGAGTGCGCTTCTCCTTACCAGCACTGTGGTTGCTGCTGACGAATCATCTCCAGCAACCACGGAGTCGAGCACCACGTCAGCCTACGTTTACTGGTCCTACTGGAGCGGCACTGAGAACAGTGAATGGGCATTTGGGCAGAAGGGTGGCGGAGATGTCACGCCGGCCGACGGCTCCGTTGAAGGATGGGCCTACAGCGCAGGCTCAGATGGTTCTATCTCGCAACCGCCACGCATCGCACCGGACTTCGCCCAGATTTGCGGCAATACAGATCCAGTCGAGGGAAAGAAGCAAGTAGCTGTCGTCGTTGACTTCGGAAAGACAACAGTCGCGCCCGCCGGCTCAACTCCCCCCGCACCTGACTACGACTGCGTGACCGCTGATCCGAGTGCCAACGGACTCCAAGTCTTAGGACTTGCCCAACCGGTCCGTAGCACACCAGAAGGCTTCGTTTGCGGAATCACTAACTATCCAGCCACTGGCTGCGGTGAGCAAGTATCCCTGACGGCAGTAACGTCTGAAGAAGAAGTGCCCGCAAGTGCCGCAGACGCATCAACAGGTGATTCAGCGGGAGTCCCGACCTGGGTACCTTTCGCAATAGGCGGTCTGGTGATCGTTGCACTGGCGGGTGCGGCAGTGGCAGTATCACGACGTCGTAATGGCTAAGAGGCTGCCGAGGTACCTGCATCCCGGTGCCTGGTGGATGTGGGCCTTAGGTCTGGCAGCAGCGGCAAGTAAGACGACGAATCCGCTACTTCTTGGGCTAATTTTGGCTGTCGCGGCCCTCGTTGTTGCAGCTCGGAAGCCGGACGCTCCTTGGGCTCGCTCGTTCTCGTTTTTTCTCAAACTAGGGTTATTCGTGATCGCCATTCGGGTGATCTTCCAGGTCATCCTCGGCAACCCCATCGGGTCGAATGTCCTCCTCACGTTGCCCACCGTTCCACTGCCAGATTGGATGGCTTCGCTGCGACTTGGGGGTCAGCTCACGCTGGAGTCATTGATCCTGGCGGTCTGTGACGGATTCCGGTTGGCAGTACTGCTGGCGTGTGTCGGGGCCGCCAACTCTTTGGCCTCACCTAGTCGACTCCTCAAAGCTATGCCCGCAGCTCTCTACGAGGTGGGAGTGGCGATCGTAGTCGCCATGACCTTTGCCCCGCAGTTGGTGACCGACCTCGGCAGGGTGCGCCAAGCGCGGCGCCTGCGAGGCCGACCAGACAAAGGGATTAAGGGAGCGGCCGGTGCAGCGATGCCGGTCTTCGAAGGTGCCCTCGACCGTGCAATTACGTTGGCTGCTGCGATGGATTCGCGTGGTTACGGCCGAACCGGTCAGGTTCCGATTGGAGTGCGACGGGTCACCGTCTTGCTTGTTATTGGCGGTCTCATCGGCGTGTGTATTGGACTCTTCGGGCTACTGTCCACCAGCCAGCTCTCCCCCTTAGCTTTCCCACTATTGGCGGCTGGTTTGCTGGCAGCTATTGCTGGGATGTGGCTCGGGGGTCGACGCTCGATTAGAACGCGTTACCGCAGTGACCCGTGGCAGCTTCCGGAATGGGTCGTGATGGGAACGGGCTTGGCTGCAGCAGCCAGTGTCATAGCAACAGGGATCGTGGATCCCGCTGCGCTCACTATCTCGGTCACCCCGCTGCAGTGGCCACACCTACCAATACTGGCGACGCTGGGGGTCCTGTTGGCGGCGCTCCCCGCGTTCGTTGCCCCGGAACTACCCCCACCGGCACGTATTCGCCGCCAGGTGGGAAGCCGTGCCGGTGCGCCCACCGAAAAATTGGAGGCGACGCAATGATTCGCTTCGATGACGTCACTATCACGTACCCTGACGCGCTCACACCAGCGCTGAGTAATGTCAGTCTGACGATCGAGGAGGGCGAACTTGCCCTACTCGTCGGCCGCACGGGATGCGGTAAATCAACGCTACTTCGGGCCGTCAACGGGTTGGTCCCACACTTTACTGGCGGTCTGCTCACCGGCGCCGTCACCGTGGACGGACGCGACACTCGAACTCACCCTCCCCGCGAACTCGCAGACATCGTGGGTATGGTTCCCCAGGATCCAATGAGCGGATTCGTGACCGACACTGTTGAAGAGGAACTGGCCTACGGGATGGAAGCCCTCGGGATTACGTCGCAAACCATGCGTCGTCGGGTGGAGGACACGCTCGACCTACTCGGCCTTGCCGAGATTCGCGACCGATCGATCCTATCCCTGTCCGGCGGTCAGCGACAGCGCACCGCAATCGGCGCAGTCCTCACGACGAACCCATCGGTTCTCGTCCTTGATGAGCCCACGAGTGCGCTCGACCCGGGGGCTGCCGAGGAGGTCCTGGCTGCAATCCAGCGACTTGTCTTCGACCTTGGGTTGACGGTACTGATGGCCGAACATCGACTAGAACGGGTGGTGCAGTACGCCGATCGACTTGTCGTTATCGAGAACGATGGCAGCGTGCACCACGGTGATCCCGCAGAGTTGCTAGCCACTGCCCCGGTCGCTCCCCCTGTTGTTGAACTAGGTCGGCGTCTCAGCCTCGATCCCTTGCCGCTCTCAGTTCGCGATGCCCGCCGTGCGACAGCACCGTGGCGACGGCGACTTGTCACTGAGGTCCCCATATCCCCAGCAGATCTACCAGCACCCGACCCGGACGCAGCAGCGGTCGCAGTGGTGACCCACCTGAGCGTGCTGTATGGGAAGTTTGCTGCAGTCGCGGACCTCACCACCAAGATTCGGCCTGGCGAGATCGTCGCGCTGATGGGTCGGAACGGGGCCGGAAAATCGACTCTTCTTAATACCCTCGTTGGGCTACGCAAGGCTGATATCGGATCCGTCGCAGTCGGTCCCGAGCAGGACGATCCCTACGGTATGCCGGGCGAACAACTACTCGCGCGCGTCGGATTAGTTCCGCAAGAAGCCTCCGACATGCTGTACGCCCAAACCGTTGCTGACGAATGCAGCGCCGCCGACCGGGACGCAAAGGCCGCACCGGGAACGGTCCGCGTACTCCTCGAACGTTTCGCACCAGGGATCGATGACCACACCCACCCGCGTGATCTATCCGAGGGACAGCGGCTCTGCCTGGTTCTGGCAATCGTGCTCAGTGCGCAACCTCCGCTACTCCTGTTGGACGAACCGACCCGAGGACTGGACTATCCGGGTAAGCGCAACTTCACCGCTGTCCTGCAGCAACTCGCCCGGGAGGGCCACGGCATTGTCATGGCTACTCACGATGTGGAACTGGTCGCAACAACCGCGACGCGCGTACTGATCATCGCCGATGGCGAACTCGTCGCGGACGGCCCGACTGCCGAGGTGGTCGTCTCCTCACCGATGTTTGCACCCCAGATCAGCAAAGTACTTCGGCCTACCTCGCTCCTGACCGTCGCTCAAGCGGTCACCGCTATCGACCTAGCGCAGGCGCTATGAGTAAGACAACTCTCGATGCAGCCTCTCAGCCCACAACGGCCGGGACACACTCTCCCACTCGGGCAGTACACCTGGGTAAGCGCACGACGGTCGTCCTGTCATTGGTCACACTCATCGGTATCGCTGCGTTCGGCTGGCCACTTTTGGCTGATCCGTCGTCTGCCGCGGTCGCGCACTCGACGGATGCACCGTGGCTATTCGCACTTCTCTTACCGCTCGTCTTGGCCGTGGTGTTTGCCCAGGTCGCTGACGGTGGTCTTGATGCCAAAGGGATAGCGATGCTCGGGGTACTTGCCGCGATCGGCACAGCACTTCGTCCGCTGGGAACTGGTATCGCCGGGTTCGAACCCATCTTCATCGTCCTTGCCCTCGGCGGGCGGGTCATGGGTAAGGGATTCGGCTTCGCGCTGGGTGCAATCACGCTGTTCAGCTCCGCAGTGCTGACCGGCGGCGTTGGCCCATGGCTGCCCTTCCAAATGATGGCGGCCGGTTGGTTCGGATTTGGCGCCGGATGTCTCCCCGGCCGGTTGCGGGGTCGAGCTGAGGTTATTGCCCTGGCGGCATACGGAGCCGTGGGTGCGCTGGGCTACGGCCTCCTGCTGAACCTGTCGTTCTGGCCTTGGGTGAACGGGCTCGCGTCGCAGGTTTCATTTTTACCCGGCGCGCCACTGCTGGAGAACCTGCAGCGCTGGATTGCCTTCGATATCGCTACCTCACTTGGGTTTGATATCCCCCGCGCGTTCTTCACGGCGGTGCTGATTTTAGTTATTGGTCGCCCGATTCTTTATGCACTACGCCGGGCAACTCGCCGGGCTGCATTTGGAGCGGTGGGTGAGTTCAGCAAATGACAGATGACACGGGCGACGTCGACGGAGAGTTCGAGCAAATTCCGGTCTTCGAGACACCCTCGATTGGCGGAATCTCGAGCGTTCTGCAGTGGTGGGCAACCTGCACGTCCTCGTCCCGCGTTGCCGAGCTGCCAGAGGCGACGTTGGGTCGCAATCTCATCCTCGTCTGCGATCCGGACGAGACCCCGAGCGCGACTGCCGCTGCAGTCGCCGGTCTCTTGACGGGTCGGGATGCGCCCGCCACGACGACATCGTTTATCGGTTCTGACGGCCTCATCGATCACGATCTCTGGATGGCTCATTGCGCGGCAACCCGCGACGAGATGGCCCGACTGCGCGAATTCCGTAATGATGCTCCGGCTATGCGCGCAGCCGTGAACGACGAGTTCGGTGCTCTGGTCGATCGTTTAGCAACAGTTCCCGATAGCACCGGCCAACTGATCGATGGTGCAAACGCGGCCGGAGCGGCACTACTTGCCTACGAAATCGAACCCGCGATGCTCGCAACCACCCGGCCACTCCAAAGCGGTGAGATGGCAGTCAGCGCGATCGTCTGGGAATACCTGCGTATGGAGCCGATCCTGCCGGTTCGGTCAAATCTCTGCGCTGGTGAACTTAGCCCAGCAGCCGCAGCTCTGATCAATAACCTGATCGAGATTGCAGCCGCTGACTAGCTCGCCGACTCGTGCACGTGCCGCGTCAGCGCGGCGAGGCTGTGACGAATGGAATCTCGACAACCTGAGCTCGACACGATCGCCCACGAACATCTAGCGCGACTTCGTCACCGCTTTGGACGGCATCATCGAGAAATGCTAGGGCGATTCCAGCCTTCAGCGTGGGCGAGAACGTTCCGCTGGTTGTCACACCGAGCACCCGGACCTGCTCACCTGCTGCACGTACCGTCATTCCAGGTCGAGGAATCGCACGATCGATACACCTCACGCCCACGAGTCGCCGCGATTGCGACGCTTGTTCGCGAGCTTCTACCAGCGCCCGACGACCTGGAAAAGCCGTCTTATCCCAGCCCACTGCCCAGGAAAGTCCTGCCTCAACTGGATTCACAGTGGACGTCAACTCGTGTCCGTGTAGCGGGTAGCCCATCTCTGTGCGCAAGGTGTCACGTGCTCCGAGTCCGCACGGCAGTCCGCCGTGCGATCGAACTGCGGCAAGAATCTCGTCCCACCAAAACGAGGCATGAGCGACGGGAATGAGCAATTCATAGCCCCGCTCACCGGTATACCCCGTTCGAGCAACGAGTACGGAACCGTGGTCGGTTTCAACATCAGAAAATCGCAGGTAGCCCACGTCTCCGGGCAGCCCGATGTCGGCAAGGACATCACTGGCTAGCGGTCCCTGAATGGCGAAAATCGCGGTCTGATGTTGCTGGTCGACAAGGCGCACATCGCTAGATTCGAGAACGCGCTCAACGGTGCCCGTCACCATCGCCGCGTTAGCCGCATTTGGAACGATCAGGACCTCGGAGTCTGACCGCAGGTAGAGCAGAACATCGTCGATCACTCCCCCGCTGTCGTTGCACAGCAAACTGTATTGCGCCTGTCCGGGACCGATTTTTGCCAAATCGTTCGTCAAGATCTGGTTGAGCTCGTCTTTTGCGCCATCGCCGCGAACAACGAATGTCCCCATGTGGGAGACATCAAAAAGCCCGACCCGCTCACGGACAGCTTCGTGCTCGGCTAGAACTCCACCCACTCCATCGATCCCACCGTTGGCATACTCCAGCGGCATCGACCAACCGGCGAAGTCGCCGAACTTGGCACCGAGCGCGCGCTGCGCATCGTGAACTGGTCCGCTATGAGATGCGAGGCTAGACATAACACGAACTTTATCGTCTCCTCTTGTTTGCCCTCACTCGCCCGGTACTCCAGAGCGAGACGATGGCATCGACCGGACGACTCGCTACGCGCACGTTAGAGTCTTACCTCAGCGCTTGTTCCTGCCTCGCACATACCTAGGCTCCCTCGATTGGCCCCAGGAGGTCACGTGACCACAGTTCGGCTCGCCCCAGTTGAACCCAAGAGTTCGGGATTCGACACTCTCATCGTTGGTGTTACCACCAGTAAGCGCGAATCGAAGTTGGAGATCGTCGCCAGTACTGGACTGGGACATGCCGAACGCAAGCGCATCCTCGATGGGCTCGCGCGGGTGGGAGCCAAACCCAAAGCTGGAAGCGTCGTCAAACTCCCCGGCGTCACGGGTATTGATACCCCACTACTGATCTGCGTTGTCATCGGCGCCACCGAAGAGGAGGCCATAATCGAGCAGATTCGGCAGGCTTCAGGTGCGGGGACTATGGCAACTGACGGTTCCGCGAAAGTTGCGCTGGTGATGCCTGGGAATACTCCGGCCGATGTCGCGGCCGCTGCTCAAGGAGCAGTCCTGGGGTCGTACCGCTTCGAAAGTTTTCGCGGGGTCGGCACGAAAAAGCCAGCCAAGCCACCTGCCTCGATTACGATCCTCACCGATGCCTACGAGGATCGCCACGTGCAGGAGGCGGTCCGGCAAGCTGAGGTCGTAGCTCGCGAGGTGTTGTTTGCCCGCGATCTAGTCAACGCGCCACCATCGGCTTTACACCCAGAGGAGTTGGCGCAGGCAGCAGTAGACGAGGTTGCTGGGCTCAATGTGGAGACCCAGATCCTTGACGAGGTTGCCCTGGAAAAGGGTAAGTACGGGGGAATCCTCGCGGTTGGGCAGGGATCCACGAACCCCCCAAGGCTCGTGAGATTGGCTTACCAGCCCAAGAAGAGCACGATCCACGTCGCGCTCGTCGGCAAGGGCATCACCTTTGACTCGGGTGGACTCTCGCTAAAGCCAGCAACATCGATGGAAACAATGAAGTGCGATATGGGCGGAGCAGCAGCAGTAATCGCAGCCACCGCGGCTATCGCCCGACTCGGGCTACCGGCAACGGTCACGACGTACGCGGCCTGCGCTGAGAACATGCCCTCGGGCACCGCTCAACGCCCCGGTGATGTTCTGACAACCCTCGGCGGCACCACCGTTGAAGTGCTCAACACCGATGCGGAGGGACGCCTGGTGTTGGCTGATGCACTCGTGCGGGCCGGCCAGGATGAGCCCGACGTCATCATCGACGTTGCGACTCTGACAGGTGCACAGATGGTTGCGCTGGGCAATCGAGTGTCGGCCGTGATGAGCAATAACGACGATCTACGCGACGATGTGATTCGGGCTTCCGACAGAGTCGGGGAGCAGTTTTGGCCGATGCCACTTCCGCCGGAACTACGTGAGTCTCTTGACTCTCCAATAGCCGATCTGGCAAATATCGGCGGCCGGGTGGGTGGGATGCTCACCGCAGGCCTATTCCTCCAAG
>JBLHZE010000004.1:0-19990 GCA_047631015.1 Actinomycetes bacterium | reverse complement strand
GCGCCCACTACCGATGGACCTCATCCCGCGCGTTGTGACCGACTCCGAGTGGCGGATGGTCAGTGAGGGTATTAAGCAGCGGATTCGGGCGCTGGAAGCCTTTCTTGCTGATGTGTATTCACGCGGTGACATCATGCGCGACGGAATCGTTCCCAAGTCGCTCGTGACTAGTTCAAACCACTATCACCGGCAAGCGTATGGAATCGAACCAGCCAATGGCGTTCGGATCCACGTTGCGGGTGTGGACCTCATTCGCGATGAGGTCGGTGCCTTCCACGTCCTAGAAGACAACCTCCGCAACCCATCCGGTGTCTCTTACGTCTTGGAGAACCGTCGCACGCTCGCCCACGTCCTTCCCGAGGTCTTCTCTGGGCATCGGGTAAGCCCCATCTCGGAGTATCCCGAGCGCCTCTACCGGGCGCTGGCCGCTTCCGCACCACGGGACTTGCACGACCCGACGGTCGTGGTGCTAACCCCGGGGGTATACAACTCGGCCCACTTCGAGCATGCCTACCTCGCTCGTCGGATGGGTGCCGAACTAGTCGAGGGCCGGGACCTCTTTTGTCGTCGTGGACTTGTCTACATGCGCACGACACAGGGTCCCAAGCCAGTCCATGTGATCTACCGCCGAATTGATGACGAATACATCGACCCGGTGCTCTTCCAGTCCGACAGTGTCTTGGGGATACCGGGGCTCGTGAACGCGGCCCGCGCGGGTTCGGTGACGATTGCAAATGGCATCGGTAATGGCGTGGCTGACGATAAGGCGCTCTACCCGTATGTCCCGCAGATCATCGAGTACTACTTAGGAGAAAAAGCAATCCTGCCTAACGTGTCAACGTATGACTTGCGCGATGCCGACCAACGACAACATGTACTGGACAACATCGAGAAGATGGTTGTGAAGCCCGTAGACGGTTCCGGTGGCTACGGGCTGGTTATCGGTCCCAAAGCGACTGAGCAGGAACTGATTGAAGCTGCTCAGGCCATCGTCGACGACCCGCGCGCATGGGTTGCCCAGCCTGTGGTCAAGCTCTCGACCTCGCCGACGGTCAGTAGCAGCGGATCGGTCGCGCCGCGACATCTCGATCTGCGCCCGTTCGCGGTGAATGACGGGAAGAAGATCTGGGTGCTCCCTGGCGGGCTCACCCGGGTCGCGATGACGGCCGGCAGTCTCGTCGTGAACTCCAGCCAAGGCGGGGGTTCCAAGGACACGTGGGTTCTGTCCGATCAAGAGGACGATGGCGATGTCGATGAGTGGTCCGTCGAGCGGCTCCTCGCATCGCGCGAGACCACACGTGACAAACCCGCAGGTAACGCAGTTCCCCCGAGAACCTCGTTGCCCAGATCCCACCACGCGCGGATGCGTCAACAAGAGGAACAGCAGCAGCAAGCCCAGCACCAACAAGCCGAGGCTCGAACAGATGGCCCGACCGCTCCGGCTACCGATGGGAGCGGCATATGCTGAGCCGACTCGCAGAGAGTTTCTACTGGATCGGGCGCTACCTGGAGCGGGCCGAGGCCACAACCCGCCTACTCGCGGAGCACCATCAGCTGCTAGTGGAAGACACCCGTGTGCCGATGGTGACCGGCTGTAAGGTATTGCTCGATGCGCTGACGCTGGAACCAGGCAAAGATGCTTGCGATACCCCAGAGAAATTGGTGCGCGCAGTCCTCGGATCACCGCACGACCCCGGGACCGTCTCTGGGTCAGCGACGGCCGCGCGGGAGAATGCTCGTGCGATCCGTGATGCTCTATCCAGCGATGTCTATGAGGCGCTCAATAGCGTTCACCTCCGACTGGCTGCCGCAACGGCGAGTGAAATCGAGCCAGCGAGTCCTGGCGTGTTGCTCAATGGCGTACTTGAGCGACTCGCGGTGGTCTCCGGGGTACTGGACTGGGGCAGTCCACGCGACGAGGCATGGGTTTTTCTGCGACTTGGGCGCGCGCTGGAGCGCGTTGACATGACTGCCCGGTTACTCAATGTGCACCACGACCTGATCTGGCCAGAGAGTGGACCAGCGACTGCTCTGCGGGCATCAGGGGCATTGCACGCATTCCTGCGAGGTCGCTACCCCCTGTCGGGAGATCACGTCCGTGCGTTCTTGGTCCTGGACCCGACGTTCCCGCGGTCAATGCTTGGGTGCGCACTGGTTGCCGAGCAGGCAGCCCGGGAGCTCGAGGCGCTGGGCTCTGTGTCGCCACATGGGGGAATTCTTCGTACTGTTGGGTTGATGCGTAGCGAGCTGGAGTTCGTCGCGGCCGACCCTGATGCGGAAGAGGTTGACCGCTTAGCCGAATACGGCCTGGAAAGCGCTCACGAAGCCGGTACTGAAGTACGTACCTCGTTCTTCCAGCAAACCGGCACTGTGGTCTGGAGCCGTTGATGGGAACCGTGAAGCCCAGGGTGCTGCGACCCCGTGAGGTTCGTTCTCGCCGCGATCAGATTGGGGGCCATCGATGAGTTGGCGTCTTGAGGTCAATCACCACACCGGCTTGCGCTACAGCTCGGCTGTCAACGTCTCATTCAATGAGGTACGGATGACCCCGGCGGATGCCTCCGGTCAGATCCTTATCGCGCACGAGCTAAAGGTCAATCCTGCCGCGCGGGTCTTCAGCTATCGCGATTACTGGGGGACAGCAGTTGAGGCGTTTGATGTGCAGGAAGAGCACACCAAACTTGAGGTCGTCGCTCACTCGATTGTTGATACGCCCGCTGTCGCTAACCGGCCAGAAGGATTGTCGTGGGATTACCTTCGGGATCAAAATGTTCTCGAAACGTGGTGTGAGTTCTTGCGGTGGTCTGACTACGTCGATGACGCCCGCGAGGACCCACTGCGCGCCGATATCGTCAGTCAGATGCTTTCTTTGTCTACCCCGCGGGCGGCGATAGATCTGGCTCTCGAGGAGGTCAACCGTCGGATCCGCTACGCCTCCGGCACGACTTCGGTCTATACGACCGCGGGCGAGGCATGGGAGGCCGGCTTTGGGGTATGCCAGGACTACACCCACGCGACCCTTGCACTGCTGCGTGCCGCCGGAATCCCCGCCCGCTATGTGAGTGGTTACCTCCACCCCGGGGAGGGAGCGATTGGCGATACCGTCACCGGCGAGAGCCATGCGTGGGTTGAAGCCTGGGACGGGAGTTGGTGGGCGGCTGACCCAACGAACGGGTCCGACGTCGGTGAGCGCCATACCGCGATCGGACGGGGTCGTGACTACGTCGACGTCAGTCCCCTCAAGGGAATCTATTCCGGTGGCTTTAGTGAAGATCTCGGCGTCGAGGTCACATTAACCCGACTCCCTCGCTGAGCAGAATGGATCATGCCACGCTCCATCCCTAGCCGTAAGAACCGACCACAGTGGCGGCATTGTGGCGTTTCAGGTAAACGGTTAGTTTACGTGCAGGGCCTCGTTCAGGCCGCCCCAGGATCGACCGCCACGGGGCACCGCCTCGATTGCGCCAGTCTGCGAGTTGCGGCGGAACAGGAGGTTGCTGGCCCCGGAAAGTTCGGTGCCCTTCACAACGGTGTTATCCGGGAGCTTAATCTTTGATCCACCCGTGACATAGCAACCGGCTTCGACGATACTGCCGTCTCCAAGCGAGATGCCGATTCCAGCATTGGCGCCAATCAGGCAGCCTTCACCGACCGATACGACCTCAGAACCGCCTCCGGAGAGTGTGCCCATGATGGAGGCCCCACCCCCGATATCGGACCCGTCGCCAACGACGACACCTGCCGAGATTCGGCCCTCAACCATTGAGGTTCCCAGCGTTCCAGCGTTGAAGTTGCAGAAGCCTTCGTGCATTACGGTTGTACCTTCTGCCAGATGTGCACCGAGTCGCACCCGGTCGGCATCCGCGATCCGCACTCCCGAGGGGACTACGTAGTCGGTCATCCGTGGGAACTTATCCACGCCATAGACCTGCAGTTGGTGGCCTTTCGAGCGGGCACGGAGCCGCGTTGAGTCGACGTCAGCGATGGCGATTGGGCCGAGATTGGTCCAGGCAACGTTAGCTAGGAGGCCGAAAATGCCGTCCATATTGATAGTCCGCGGCTTTACGAGTCGGTGCGATAACAGGTGTAGTCGTAGATACACGTCAGCGGTGTCCACAGCCGGCTGGCTAAGATCGGTGATTTTCGTTGAGACAGTCTCGGTTTGTGTCTCGCGAATGGGATCGCGACCAGTCGCCGCACTCAGGCCGAGGATGTGCTCTGGCTCTGTGGTCAGGTTCGGCTGCGGGTACCAGACATCCAGGACCTGGCGGTCTCTACCGGTCGTCGCCAGTCCAAAGCCGGCAGCCGGTAAGGAAATCAGTTCAGGGGTATATGTGCTCACTCGGGCTACGGTACCTATGTGACATCTAACGTTCGATACGACCTCGACCTTGCCAAAGACATCGTTGCGCTGACCTGCGACCTCGTGGACATTCCAAGTGAGTCATTCCAGGAAGCTCCGATAGCTGATTCGGTTGAACGCGCGCTTGGGCATTTCAGCCACCTTGAGCTCTCGCGGCACGGGAACACCGTCGTCGCTCGGACCAATCTCGGACGCGGGCACCGGGTGGTTATTGGCGGGCACCTGGACACGGTGCCGGCCAATGACAATCTGGGTCACCGAGTCATTGACGATCGGATTTATGGCCTCGGCGCATGCGACATGAAGGGTGGGGTCGCTGTTTCCTTAGCTCTCGCAGCTGCGCTGAGTGAACCGCGGTTCGATGTCACGTACTTGTACTACGACTGCGAAGAGGTTGCCGCCGAGTTCAACGGGTTGGCCAGGCTGACCGCAACGGACCCAGATGCCATGGCGTGTGACTTCGCGATTCTGATGGAGCCGTCCAATGCCGGCGTTGAAGCCGGATGTCAGGGCACCCTGCGGGCAGAGGTGACGACTTCTGGAGCGCGTGCGCATAGTGCCCGTTCGTGGATGGGTGAGAACGCGATTCACAAAGCTGGCGAGATCATCGATCGACTGAACAAGTACGGCAGCCGGGAAGTCACCATCGATGGTCTGGTGTACCGGGAGGGGATGAACGCTGTCAAGATCGGTGCGGGGGTAGCCGGGAACGTCATTCCGGACGACTGCACAGTGACGATCAACTACCGCTACGCGCCGTCGAGATCAGCGGGAGAGGCGCAGGCCCATGTCCGGGAATTGTTCGACGGGTTCGACGTCGAGGTTGTTGATAACGCGCAAGGTGCACTTCCCGGCCTGAGCGATCCATCAGTGGAGTCATTCATCGAGGTTATGGGTGAGGTGCCCGCCCCGAAGTTTGGCTGGACGGACGTCTCGAGGTTCGCGGCGATCGGTGTCCCAGCTCTGAACTTCGGGCCGGGGAACCCATCCTTGGCGCACTCGAAGGACGAGTTTGTCCCAATCCCCGAGCTACACCGATGCCACGCAATGCTCAACGAGTGGCTGAGCATGCGCTAGCTAGCCCGCCATCGACGCGCGGCGCGGGGTCACATGCCCATCGCGTTGCTCGTTTTGTCCTCGCGCGCGCGGTCTTGCTGGTGGCCGTCGCATTCGAATCGTCTGGATCCCGGTATTCTTGATATCCAACCGACATCTCGATTTTTTCGCTGCGAGCGCCCGCGATCTCGGCCTATTGCCGTGCGTACGGCTAGCTTTGGACTATGAGTGCCGATCCCGAGATGTCTGAAACGGAGTACAAGCGCGGTGCGGTGCGGTTGCGCGGTGATGCGGTTCCCGACGCGACATCAGATCGATACTTCCTCGATACGGCGCCAAGTGACGATTGGACGCATACCGATCCTTGGCGAGTTTTACGTATCCAGGCGGAGTTCGTCGATGCGTTCGACGCACTAGCGAGCCTGGGTCCGGCGGTTTCCATATTCGGTAGTGCCCGCACTGATTCCAGCCATGCTGAGTATGCGAATGCCTGCCACCTGGGAGGCCTGATCGTCAAGCAGAATTGGGCGGTTATCACCGGCGGTGGCCCAGGAATTATGGAGGCGGCGAACCGCGGCGCGTGCGATGCCGGCGGTGTCTCGGTTGGGCTGGGGATTGAACTGCCATTCGAGCAATCGATGAACGAGTGGGTAGATATCGGAATCGACTTTCGCTACTTTTTTGTCCGCAAGACCTGCTTCGTCAAGTACTCCCAAGCGTTCGTGGTGTATCCGGGTGGGTTCGGAACTCTCGATGAGATGTTCGAGGCATTGACATTGATTCAGACGAGCAAAATCACGTCTTTCCCGGTCGTTCTGGTGGGTACGGAATATTGGAAGGGTCTGGTTGATTGGCTGCGATCAGCAGCTGCGGCGGGCGGGAAGATCAGCGAAGCCGATTGGCAGTATCTGCACGTCACTGACGACCCAGATGATGTCGTGTCGGTGATCGCTGCAGCCCGTGAGCGGCATCAGCCTCCGCCGCCAGTGCGCCGGGGAAGACGGGCCGAACAGAGCCAAGCTGGTCGCAGCCAAGCCGGTCGCAGCCAAGCTAATGACAGCCACGTTGACGACAACCACGTCGATCGCAGAAGTGACATCTGATGGCGACACGCGTGCACCGATCCGGAACTGGTCGAGAACTGTGTGTCTTCCTCTCTTCTAGTGAGGAGATCGACCGGCGTTACTTTGACCTCGCCCAGCAGCTAGGCGCTCAGATGTGTGAGCGCGGGATGAACCTAGTGTCTGGCGGGGGTGGGATCTCCACAATGGGCGTACTAGCGCGCGCTGTGCGGGCAGGAGGTGGACACACAACAGGGGTTATTCCGCGCCGTCTCATGGCGCTGGAGGTGGGCGACACGGATGCCGATGAGCTTCTCGTGACGAGTGATATGCGTGATCGCAAAGGCCTCATGGACCGGCGAAGTGATGCCTTCCTCGCACTCCCGGGTGGCCTAGGGACGCTGGAGGAGTTGATTGAAGTCTGGGTTGGGCGGACTCTGGGAATACACACTAAGCCGGTCGTCATCCTTGACCCTTGGGGCGATTTTTTGCCACTGCGTGACCTCGTTGAGGGCTTGAATCGATCGGGCCTTGTCCGCGACGGTGCAGCTACTGATGCCATCTGGTGTACCACGATTGACGCGGCACTCGATGCCATCGAACAAGGGTGGGGAGCAGGCGAGGGGCGGCGTCACGACCCGTCGGGTGACCTCGTGCGTCCCGACGAATGGCTAGAAGCCGATTAGCTGTTGCGACGAGTCGACAACCCGTTAACTGGCCATGCCTATGATGGGTCACTGCTAGTCACCAAAGCATCTGAGTACTGCAAATCGGCCCGGCGCCGCAGACAGGAGCCACATTGACATCGCTGTTCGCACTTGTCATTATTTTGGTCGTTGCAGTGGTAGCAGTTGCTGCCTCGGGTCGACTGGGCCAGCTAGCCGACCCGATTCGTGACCGCCCGCACCCACCAGAGCCCAAACCGCCGCTCAGTGCGGCTGCGCTACCGGCACTGCGTTTCGGCACGGCGTTTCGCGGCTACCGAATGGATGATGTCGATGCGGCGGTCGTTGCCCTCACCGAGACCTTGCGCATCCGCGAGGCTCAACTAGCGGCGATGTCGGGCGCCGCGCGAACTCAACCGACCCCTCCAGATCCGGATTCACCGACCCCCCACCCGTGGAGTAATGGCTTATGACAACAGTTGTGTATGCGGTAGATATCCAGGCCCCGGCTGCGGATGTATTTCGGGCGGTTGTCGACTGGCCTGGTCAAGATCAGTGGATTCCTCTCACGCAGGTCCGCGCAACAGCGCAGGCTGGTATCGGAGTGGGAGGCGAGATCGAGGCCTTCACAGGAATCGGGAAAATAGGGTTCCTAGACACGATGACGATCACTCGTTGGGACGCACCGCTGCGGGTTGATGTTCTCCACACCGGAGCCGTGGTGAAGGGGATCGGCATCATGTCGGTTCGACCGCTCACCGAGACTACCTCGAGGTTCTATTGGGCCGAGGAGCTACAACTGCCGTTAGGCCCAGTCGGCTTGATCGGCTGGCAATTCATCAAACCATTCTTTGGTATTGGAATGCGCAAATCCTTGGGTGACTTCGCTCGACTTGTAGAGCGCGGAGAGCTGGGAACTGAACCGATAGACCTACGCTGACACAGGGCATCGCCCCCGCAGCCCTTATGTTTTCAGCATAAAGGAGGGTCAAGTGGGGACAAGGCGTCGTTTATGCGGAATAATAGCGACTCTGCGCACGTCACGCGATGAAGACCACTAACCGCTGAACTCAGCGGTGTGGACCTCGTCCGATCGCTGATGTGCACGAGGTAAGTCTGGCCGCCAGTGGTTGGACTCAAGCAGCTGGCGAAAGGGGCGGGCTATGGCGGCAATGAAGCCGCGTACGGGCGATGGCCCACTCGAGGTCACCAAAGAGGGCCGCGGGATCGTGATGCGCGTCCCTCTGGAGGGCGGTGGCCGACTCGTTGTGGAGATGACTCCCGACGAGGCCCAGAGCCTTGGTGAGCAACTCAGCGATGTAGCTGGCTAATTGCCCGTGTCAGGATCCACCGACAACCCAACAGCGCGACCAATAAGCGTTCCACACCTGCGCCTGCAACTTGTCTCACTTGACGCGTTGCAGGCGCTTAGCGTTTCTACCGAAGCTTCGGTAGCCCCGGAGTCCCAGTCTTCTGGGCTCTCTGCTGCCGCTGCAGATATTGCCCGGCCAGATGTCGTGGTCACATCGTCAGCGCCGTTCGGTGACGGGGAGGTACTCGCGGCAGATCTTGGGGGACGGATCACAGCGGACCTCGGAATCGACGTGGCCCGGCGGCTACGACGAGCGGACGCGACCGGCAAACCTGGTGAAGTTATCGTCATCGATTTAGAGGACGACACAACCGAAACGCTGCTTGTTTTGGGACTGGGCGACCGCTCGCCCGCAGCCTGTCGGACGGCTGGCGCAAAGCTGGCCACCCACGTAGAACGCGCCTCCGTGGTGTTGTGTGACGTAACGGCAGCGATGTCGCACGCCGAGTTCTCGTCATTTTGTGAGGGACTCTTGCTGGCGTCATACCGGTTCAGCCGCAAGAGTGCCAAGACTCGGCAACGCGAGATCACCGTGCAACTTGCGGTTGCCGGAAGGACCTCAGCCCGCAAAGTTCTCGATCGCGTCGTCACGACTGTGCAAGCGGTCAGGCTTGCCCGAGACCTTGGAAACCGACCGAGTAACGAGAAGAATCCACAGTGGCTGGCTGAGCAGGCAGTTGCGATCGGTAAGTCACATGGACTGCGGGTTCGCGTGATTGATGAGCAGGGCTTGGTCAAAGGTAAGTTCGGTGGGTTGCTCGCTGTAGGTGGCGGCTCGGCGAGTCCGCCGCGTCTTGTCGTGGTCCAGTATCGAGGCGAGCCCACTGCTCCGAAGGTTGTACTCGTTGGGAAGGGAATCACCTTCGATTCTGGCGGATTGTCGCTGAAGTCCGCTGACGGAATGCCACTGATGAAGACAGATATGAGTGGCGCCGGAGCAGTCTTGGCAACGATGTCTGCGCTGCGGGACCTTGGCGTGAGCGCCAATGTCACCGCAGTTCTCGCGTGCGCTGAGAACATGCCCTCCGGTTCGGCTTACCGCCCCGGTGATGTCATCACGCACTTTGGCGGCCGAACCTCGGAGGTCTTTAATACCGACGCGGAGGGTCGGATGGTGCTCGCCGATGCGCTGGCATATGCGAATGCTCGGTTGCGCCCCGACGTGATCGTTGACCTAGCCACTCTCACCGGTGCTGCCACGGTTGGCTTAAGTCGTCAATATGGCGCGCTGTTCGCAGACAGTGAGGGCCTGGCGCAACGTTTACGGGCTGCTGGGGACGAGTCGTGCGACCGGGTCTGGCGACTCCCTCTCGTGCCGGAATACCGTTCGGCACTTGATTCCGAGGTGGCGGATATCAGTCACGTTAGCCGAGAAAATATTGGTGCGGGAGCGATCACGGCTGCACTGTTCCTGCAAGAGTTTGTCGGCCAACGCCGCTGGGCACACATTGACATTGCGGGCCCAGCACGCGCGGAGAAAGCCTCCGGCGAGAAGACGCTTGGGGCAACTGGCTACGGAGTGCGGCTACTCCTGCGATGGCTGCAAGGCACACCAGACCTCTGGTAGGCCCCTTAAGACCGTTTGATTGCGATGAGTAGTCCATCGCTCATTGGAAGCAGGACGTTTACAAGTTCTTCGTTGGTTCGAACTGCCTCACTGAGCGCCCGCAGTGCATTTGCGTGCTCGTCGCGAGCAGCTGGATCGAGGATGAGTGCATCTGCTCCAAGGAAGCCCGAGATAACGAGCGCGCCACCAATGCGCAGTAATCGCAACGCCTGAGTGACGAATTCTTCGGGCGAGCCGTCTAGTTGGTTCAGGATGACTGCGTCGTAGGCGCCATCGGCGAGTCTAGGCAGCACCTGCTCGGGCTCGCCGTTAATGAGCCGGACGTGACCATGGTCGATACCAGCTTTGGAAAAGACATCCTTGGCGGTCGACTGGTGGCTACCGTCGGCATCAATCGTGGTTAGGACGCCCTTAGAGGCCATTCCCTCGATAATGCTCAAACCAGTGAGCCCGCTCCCAGTCCCGACCTCGACAACGGCTTTGGCTGAGGTCGCGGCCACCACAACGGTAAGTGTCGCGACTGCGGTCGGTGACGGCGTTTTCGAGGGGAGTTCGGCACTACGTTGGCGGGCGGAGACCTGACTCTCGGTCTCGCTCTGCCATGTATCGGCATAGGTCACAACGTCGGCGCTGATGGCGCACCTCCTGGGATAAAACAAACGGGATACCTAGGCTGGTATCCGTTTGTGGTCAACGATGGTCAAGAATGAGGTCGATGAGATCAAAATGGGTCGTTCCGGGGAGCTATCCATTCTAGGCTACTCGCAGAGAGTAACGCTGCCCTTACCAACTCCGTACAGCAAACCCCAAATCCTGATGATTCCGATGCTGATTGTGCACAGCTAAGCAGGTACCGTTAAGAGACGGATTTACCTCTGCCGTGCCTGGAACCTGCGCGTTAGAGCACAATGCCACCTAGCCCACTGCAGTACTCCCGACGCCACAACGGTTGTTCACCTTGAGAAGGGGTCGACCACGACGCCTCCCATGAGGCAAAACCCAGGAGTTTGACACATGAGCGATAGCCAGCCCCCGGTGTCATCACAGAGCCCAGAGCCTCATGATGGCGATGCAAACGGCGCGCACGAGGACGCTGCGGCGTACGCAGCGCCTGAGTCGGCCCCAACCCCAGACGAGCGTGACACCGCGATCCTTGATACGTCGGGATACCCGGTCGTCACCCAGTCCGAGCCCGCGCAGCCGGCCTACGACCCGGCAGCTTATGACCAAGCGGCCTACAACCGAGCCCAGTACGAGCAGGCGTACGGTCACGCCTCCGGGCAAGGCGACGGCCAAGCTCAGCAGCCGTACGGACAGCCGGCGTACGCGCAGCAGACCTATCCCGATCAAACTGCCGCGGGCCAGCAGGCATACGGCTACGGCCAGGAGCCCGCTTCTCCAGTACCTGGGCTGGTAGAGGGCGCAGCTGGCGGCGGCACACCAGGTGAGTACGCGCCACCAGGGGATTCCGACAAGGGGATCAGTAAGGTCGTCGCAATCGCAGTGGCCGCGGGACTGGTCGCTGGCCTGATCGCTGGGGTCGCCGGGGCGGCTATCGGCGGAGCATTTAACGAAAACCGTGCCATCTCAACGGGAACGCAGCTTAACCCCGCGGATCCGGAGAAACTCTCACCCAGGGCGGGGGATTCGGTCGCTGGAATCGCAAAGAAGGCGTTACCCAGCACTGTGTCGATCGTTGCTCGTTCTGGACAGGAGGGTGGCTCTGGTAGTGGGTTCGTCATCGACTCGAGTGGCTACGTCATGACAAATAACCACGTCATCTCGGTGGCGGCCGAGGGCGGCGGCGGTGAGATCTTGGTGCAGTTCGCAAATCAGGCCCCGATGAATGCCAAACTTGTTGGCCGATCGGTCTCCTACGACATTGCTGTGCTGAAAGTGGACGATGGCGGACTGCCTGCTGCGACGCTGGGCAACTCCGACTCGGTGGTCATCGGTGACGCAGCGATCGCCATCGGATCACCGCTCGCGCTTGAGGGAACGGTGACCAGCGGCATCATCAGCTCACTTCGCCGTCCGGTTACCGCCGGAGGTCAAGGGGAATCGTCGTATATCAGCGCCCTGCAGACTGATGCCGCGATCAACCCGGGAAATTCCGGTGGTCCACTCGTGAACGGTGAAGGCCAGGTGATCGGCGTGAATTCCGCAATTGCGACTCTCGGTAGTAGCCAGGGTAGCCAGCCGGGGTCGATCGGTCTGGGCTTCGCTATTCCGATTAACAATGCCAAGCGAATCGCCGACGAGATCATTGCGACCGGCAAGTCGCAGGTTCCGGTCATTGGCGTCAACGTGAATTTGCAGTTCGCTGGGCCAGGTGCGCAGGTGAGCCGGGTAGAACCGGGTGGGCCGGCAGCTCAGGCCGGTATTGAAGACGGCGACATCATCCGGGCCGTCGATGGCGACCAGGTTGCTGAGCCGACGGAGTTGCTGAGTGCTATTCGGGCATCAAGCCCAGGTGAAGAGATTTCTTTGACGGTGACCAATGCGGATGGCGGAAACAGCCGCGACATATCGCTCACGCTTGGTTCACGCGAAGAGTAGTCTGAGCTCATGATGGATGTCGGCTGGGGAGAGTTGTTACTGCTCGCCGCCGTCGCGCTGCTGATTTTTGGCCCAGAGAAGCTGCCGAAGGCTGCGGCAGATGCTGGACGAATGGTTCGAAAATTGCGTGAGATGGCATCAAGTGCTCAAAACGATCTCTCGCCAGGTCTGGATGTCGACGGGCTCAAGAATGATCTAAAAAGTGTCGCGGATCTACACCCAAAGAAAATCCTGGGATCGGCCCTGTCCGACAAACCCGTGAATTCCGGAACCCCGCCGATCCAGACAACGAATTCACTACCACCGAGACCGCAGTCCACCCCCCATGCAGCGCCCGCTCCGGCCCCGGCACCGATGCCGACAACGCGGTCCCGACGAGTCGATCCCGACGCCACGTAAGTACTGGCCTAGAACGAACTGCTTTAGAAGCTGTCCGCGCGGCGTTTTTCGAAAACAGTCACGGCGCCCCGGTCGGCCGCCGACTTCGGGTTGTTCAGCGCCCGGCGGGGGTCAATCCCAGGCTCATACCGGCTAACCCGCGTGGCTTTGCGGCCAGATCATCCGCGATCGATTCGATTGCCCGGGCCGCTGGTGAGTCGGGATCGGAGATGACGAGGGGCACTCCGGCATCGCCGCCTTCGCGGAGGCGGACATCGAAGGGCACCCTGGCAAGCAGAGGGGTCTCGTTGCCGAGGTCGCGGGTGAGTGCCTCGGCTACCAAGGAGCCGCCGCCAACCCCGAATAGATCGATCGGCTCTCCGCAGTGTGGGCAAGGAAATGAGCTCATATTCTCAACGACCCCGAGTACTCGCTGATGTGTTTGCTGGGCGAGCATTCCGGCTCGGATCGAAACTTCGGCTGCGGCCGGCTGGGGGGTCGTGACGACAAGAAGCTCGGCTCGGGGGAGCAGCTGCCCCACGGATAGCGCCACATCTCCGGTCCCAGGCGGCAGGTCAAGGAGGAGAACATCGAGATCACCCCAGTAGACATCCGTGAGGAACTGATCGAGGGCACGGTGCAACATGGGACCGCGGAAGGCGACGGCTTGGGTAATGCCACCCGGCTTGAACGGCAACATCGAGATAACTCGGACACCGTGTGATTCGGGTGGGAGAAGCATCCCGTCTACGACGGTCGGAGCCTCGACGACACCGAGCATCCGAGGAATCGAGTGACCGTAGATGTCGGCGTCGACGAGGCCGACGGCTAGGCCGCGTTGGGCGAGCGAAACGGCCAGGTTCGCCGCCAGCGATGACTTACCGACGCCGCCTTTGCCAGAGGCAATCGCAATGATTTTTGTTGTGTTTCCGGGCAGGTTGAAGACATTCTCCTTGGTCGGTCCCTGGAGCTGCTCGCGCAAAGCCGTTCGCTGTTCTTCGCTCATCACGTCGAGAACAACCTCAACGCCGGCTACTCCGGCAACCCCCCCGACCGCGTCAGAGACTCGACCAATGATTTCTTCGCGCATTGGGCAACCGGTGACGGTGAGCCAGATCTCGACCGTCACGTTGCCCTGTTCAGAGATCTCAACAGACTTGATCATGTTGAGTTCGGTGAGGGGCCGGCGGATCTCAGGATCCTGCACTGTCGCTAGAGCGGAGTCGATCGCTTCTCGGGATATCGCGGTCATAGCTCCGATGCTACGAGGTGCGCTTATTCCGTTTCGTTCCGCCCGAGCCCTTTGACTTTGATCGTTCCTTGGGCGCATCGCGATCACGACTCGCGTTGATGTTATCCGCAAGGTCTTCTAGCTCTCCGCGAATGAACTCTCTGGTGGCCACCTCGCCCATCGAGATCCGCAGGTCGGCCACCTCGCGCGCAAGGTATTCGGCATCGGCAACGAGACGGTGGGTCGCTTGCTGGTCTTCCTGGTACTGGATCCGATCGCGGTCAGTCTGGCGGTTCTGCGATAGCAGGATCAACGGCGCAGCGTAGGAGGCTTGTAGGGAGAGCAGCAGGGTCAGCCCGATAAAGGGCCACTCATCGAAGCGCAGGTTCGGCGGTGCAATTACATTCCACAGCACCCAAGCCGCCACAAAGGCGGACATGTAGCCAATAAATCGCCAGGACCCCAAGAATCGAGCGATCCGAGCGGACATACGACCGGCAGCCTCAGGATCTACGGATATGCGTGAGAGCCGACGCGAAGCAACGGGCTGATCAAGTCGTGCCCGACCAGTTGGGGCAATACGGGAGTCGTAGCGTTTACTCGCCATCGTGATCACCTCCACCGTCTGCGCGGCTACCGTACTCGCTGGTTGCCGATGACGGTTGGTAGTTTTGGGAGGTCTTTCCTACGACGGGTGCGGGGTTCTCGCGCCAGTCCTCGGGCAGCATGTGATCCACCACGTCGTCAACGGTGACGACACCGAGTAGGTGGTCGTTCTCATCGACGACAGGTAAGGCCACCAGGTTGTAACGCGCGAAGTGACGCACAACCGCATCGAGGCTGTTCTCTGGGTTCACCGTTTTGATGTCGGTATCCATCAGGGAGCCAACTAATCGGCCGGGGATCTCGCGCAGTAGTCGTTGAAAGTGCACGACCCCAAGGAATCGGCCGGTGGGTGTCTCCAGGGGTTGGCGGCACACACAGACTTGAGCTGCAAGTGAGGTGGGGAGTTCCACATTCCTAATCCGCGCCAAGGCCTCGGCAACGGTATCGTCAGGAGCCAAGATCACCGGCTCCGTTGTCATGAGGCCGCCCGCCGATTGATCGTCATATGTCAGCAATCGGCGAAGGTCCTTCGCGTCGTCAGGTTCCACCAAGCCCAGCAGCTCTTCGGCCCTTTGTGGGGTGAGCTCGGCTAACAGGTCAGCGGCATCACCAGGATCCATCTCCTCCAGGATATCCGCTGCCCGATCATCGTCCAGCATGGCCAAAATCCCGACCTGAGCACTGTCCGGTAGCTCTTCTAGGACATCGGCGAGTAGCTCATCGTCCATACCTTGGGTGACTTCGAGCTGGCGCTTGAAAGGGAGGTCGGCGAGCAGCGTGGCTATATCTGCTGGCCGCATATCGTCGATGGATTCCAGGAGCGAATCGGCAGGCTGATCGGGGCGGTTGACCGAGAAGCCCGTCACCTGGTCCCAGTCCAGGATCAACGTCTCACCGCGACGACGGAATCCGGCCGAACCCTTGCGGAGAAAGAGCTTGGAGACGAGCCAGTCTTGCTGCTGCGTTTGGTCAATCCCGACATCAAGGACGGTGGCGTAGCCACCGGATTGATGGATCGTGACTTTTCGATCGAGGAGTTCGGCAACGACGAGGGATTCCGCGGGTCGAGGTGCGAATCGACGCATATTGACCAGTCCCGTCGCTACGACGTTGCCGATATCCAGGCCGCTGATCCTGGTCATCGGCAGGAAGACTCGACGATGCGGTGGGACCTCGATGACAAGCCCATGCACCCGGGGAGGCGTCCCATCGCTGCGGAGCATGACGACAACATCACGGACGCGGCCTAGCTGGTCACCGTTTGGATCGAAAATCGGTGTTCCCGCTAGGCGCCCCACAAAAGCGCGTGTCGTTAGGCTTGCCATGGCTGCAGGCTACCGCCAGAAGACGTATTCCTGCCGCGTGGAATAGACCGTACCTGCTATGGGATCGGTCGGTGAACCCTGTTCAATGGTCGAAATCTCTCGGCAAGTATCGTGATGTTCCATGACTGAGCCCGCCTTCTCTCGTGACCTGCGCCCGCGCCGTTCGAACCTGGCAGTACCCGGCAGTAACCCCAAAATGCTGGAGAAGGCCAAAGGGCTTCCTGCAGACCAGGTGTTCCTGGATCTAGAAGACTCAGTTGCGCCGATTGCCAAAGCGGAGGCGCGCGCAAACATTGTCGCCGCCCTGAACGAAGGCGGATACGACGGAAAGGTCCGTACCATTCGCGTGAACGACCTCACGACGGAGTGGACCTACCGCGATGTCGTGACTGTGGTGGAGGGAGCCGGACCAAACCTCGACTGCATTATGTTGCCAAAGGTTCAGACCGCCGAGCAGATTCACTGGCTCGACACAACGCTTACCCAGATCGAGAAGGTCATGGGCTTCGAGGTTGGCCGAATCGGGATCGAGGCGCAGATCGAGAACGCGCTCGGCCTGGTGAACGTCGATGCCATCGCGGCGGCTTCTCAGCGTGTCGAGACAATCATCTTCGGGCCCGCTGATTTTATGGCCAGCATCAATATGAAGTCGCTGATCGTCGGTGAACAGCCACCGGGATACACCGAAGGCGATGCCTACCACTACATCCTGATGCGGATTCTGATGGCCGCTCGCGCCTACGGCAAGCAGGCGATTGATGGTCCGTACCTGCAAATCCGCGATGTCGAGGGCTACACCAAGGTTGCCGAACGTTCAGCGGCGCTGGGTTTCGACGGCAAATGGGTTCTCCACCCAGGTCAGGTAGATGCCGCCAACGAAGTCTACTCGCCCAAACAGGATGACTACGACCATGCGGAACTCATTCTGGATGCCTACAGCTATTACACCTCAGCGGAGGGTGGAGCCCGAGGCGCCGTGATGCTCGGTGACGAGATGATTGATGAAGCCTCGGCCAAGATGGCGCTTGTCATCGCGAGTAAGGGTCGAGCTGGCGGAATGTCGCGTACTAAGACGTTCACTGCGCCGGAGGGCTAGCCAGAACACTAGGTCGCGGATGGGATCTGCGCCATAGTTTCTGCACCTGCTAGTCATTGCGGGCATGCTGCATTAGATACTGGTATCGAAGACGAGAAATTTGGCACCGCAGCAACCACATCGTTGATTGCAGGAGTAGGAGATATTTCTGATGGGCACTCTTATCCAAACCGATGGACTTTCTGACGTTCAGAAGGAAATTTTGAACGCCGTGCGTGAGTTCACCGATAACGAGATCATCCCGGTGGCCCAGGAGCTCGAGCACAACGATGAGTACCCGACGGAGATCGTCGAAGGCATGAAGGAGATGGGCATTTTCGGGCTCGTAATTCCTGAGGAGTACGGCGGCCTCGGCGAGTCCATGCTGACCTACGCGCTGTGCGTGGAGGAGATTGCCCGCGGCTGGATGAGTGTCAGCGGGATCGTCAATACCCACTTCATTGTGGCCTACATGATCATGCAGCACGGTACAGAAGAGCAAAAGCTGAACTACCTGCCGCGAATGGCAACGGGCGACCTTCGTGGATCGTTCTCGATGTCCGAGCCCGGCTGTGGCTCCGATGTCGCGGCCATCACGAGCAAGGCAGTGCACAAAGGCGACGACTGGGTCCTGAACGGCCAAAAAATGTGGCTGACCAACGGTGGCTCCTCAACCCTGACCGCCGTGTTGATGCGCACTGATGAAGACGCAGACGATGATGCCAGCGTGTACAAGAAGATGTCGACGTTCTTGGTCGAGAAGCCTGCTGGTTTCGGTGAGGTTCTCCCCGGCCTGACGATCCCAGGGAAGATCGACAAAATGGGCTACAAAGGCGTCGACACGACCGAGTTCATCATGGAGGACTTCGTCCTTCCCGGCGATGCCGTTCTTGGAGGAACTCCAGGGAAAGGCTTCTACCAAATGATGGATGGGGTGGAAGTTGGTCGCGTCAACGTCGCGGCGCGCGCCTGTGGGTTGGCTTATCGCGCCTTCCAACTAGGAATCGACTACGCACAGCAGCGGGTCACGTTTGGCAAGCAGATCGCGGACCACCAGGCCGTGGCCTTCCGCCTAGCCGAGATGGCAACAAAGATCGAGGCTGCTCACTTGATGATGGTGAAGGCCGCCCGGACTAAGGATTCCGGTGAACGCAACGACCTTGAAGCTGGAATGGCGAAGTATCTTGCCAGCGAGTACTGCAAAGAGGTTGTCGAGGACTCGTTCCGGATTCACGGTGGCTACGGATACTCCAAGGAGTATGAGATCGAGCGGCTTTATCGCGAGGCGCCCATGCTCATGATTGGCGAAGGAACAGCCGATATTCAGCGGATCATCATTGCCCGCCGTCTCCTCGAAGACTACAAGCTGCGCGGGTAGACAGGAGCCGGATAGACGGGCAGAGGATGCCCCAACGCCAGACCGGTGGGTGGTCAGGCTAGGCCGTGGCCTTCGGCTCGACGGGTTTTTCCTTATCAGCGCCGACCTTCTCGCGAAGTGCGACCGCGTACTTATGGCCGCTGAAGACCCAGCCGACGATCAACAGTATGAGTCCGAGCAGCACAATCAGGCTGGAAGTATTCACAAGGTAGACAGTGAGCGTGTTGAAGAACACCGCGATACTAGCCTCCCAGGGCGTCCCGATAAACGTGTTGGTTAGGGCTTCGGGCGCAATCGCGAGCAGGGCTCGCATAAGTCCCGCACCGATCAGCACCCCAATCCCGACAATGGCAATCATTCGAGGTCGTCTGCGAGCGAGCAGGATTGCCGCGACGAACAGCAGCGCGACAAAGACGATGAGTAGCTGGGCCGCTGGAACCGTGATGCGATAAACGGCACGTGCTTGGTCAACCTGGGAATTATTCAGGAGCACGATCTGCGTGTCCGCTGCCGGAGGCACCGGTACGTTCTCAATTGCGCTCAGTCCATTCGCTACGAGTCGTTCCTTGACCTGCTCGATAACCACAGAAAGGTCGAGGACGATTTGTCCATTGCTCTCCTTTACGGCGCCCGTGTTGTCACCCTCGAGGACTACGATGATTGCTTCTTGCAAAGAGCCCACTGCCCGTGTCCATAGCTGCTGGAACTGGTCGGTGCTCAGAAGTTTGACCGTGGCCTGATCAATAAACGTCGGGATTGACGCCGCGATAGGCCCGGCGAGCGGTGCTGCGGCCGGCGGGAGTGCGTTCTTCACTTCGGCTTCTAGGTCCACGTTGCTCGTCAAGGCCAGCGTGACGGATTCCGCGATGCTCTGAATAATCATTGGATCAGATCCGAGTGGTCCCACAGTCTCAACGAAGCGTTCGGTGTCTGTCAGGGTTCGTTGACCCCAGAACCCGACCATTCCAAGTGGTAACAGCAAAGTGGCCAGGACGAGGCACAGGCCGGCGGCAATCGTTCGAACGCCGAAGCGGCGCGGCTTGTTCTTCGGTGCAACTTCCACCGGGGCTGATGTCGCGTTCTCACTCATACTGCGAACCGTAGTGGGTGGTATCAGGGATACGCATGTTGGCACTGACGCTATTCGCTCCGACGGCATCGGCGAGGTAGCGTGGGGACACCAGTGCGAGGGCTCTCGCAGGTACAACTACGAGAAACGATCTTGGAAAGGCCCACGATGGCACGGAAAATCGCAGATCCATCGAACGACCCAGTGCTCAGCACCTACGACAAGTACGAGGATGCCCAATCAGCCGTCGATAAGCTCTCGGATAACAGGTTTCCGGTTCAGAGC
>JBLHZE010000003.1:0-20193 GCA_047631015.1 Actinomycetes bacterium | reverse complement strand
GCTTGCTAGCTCACTCTCGGCTGGCTGGTCAACCTGAATAATCGTGTCGGCTGACGGAATCGCGGTATCGACAGCGGAGTACGTGTCTAACGCCTTGATTAGGTCTCGAATAATCCGCACGGATAACAGCGGTCGTACTGCGTCATGCAACAGCACATTGCATTCAGCCTCCCCCAACGCCGCGATGGCGCGCTCCGTCGTTCCGTTGCGGGTTTCTGCGCCTTCAAGGATCTGGGTGACTTTTTGATAGCCGCCTTTCTTGACGATGTCGCGAATCGCATCAAGGTGCCCGGGTGCCATCATCACGATGATCTCGTCGATTTCGTCGGCGTCCTCAAGCAGGGCGATCGTGTGCTCAACGATCGGACGCCCAGCTACTTTGATCAGCTGTTTTGGGATGGACAGCCCAACTCTTGCGCCGACACCCCCAGCGAGCACCACGGCTGCGTTGCGAACATCGCTCATCCCTTTGACCTGCCTTCTCTTAACATCTCTCGAGTTGCGCTCTTCAACATTCCCGATCGCCGTCGCAGACTCGTAACATTCAAACCCTCGCGAGGCACTGGCCCCCGTGGCTGCGAGACCTCGGCAATTAACTCGTCGCGCCGTTTACGAGAAATCTTTGTTTGTGAACCGGGCTGATTCGGATCGATCGGATGGGCGAACCATTCGTCCCATTCTGGACCACAACCGAGCTCTGCAACGAGCTTTGCATTGGATTCACGGTAGTGATCAGCAATCTTCGCTAACGTGCGACCGTCCGGGATGAACTTATCGCTATCCGATGTTAACGCCATTACTCTAGCCACGGTCTTTGCCCGCAACCGCGTATTCGACTGAGTGTCCGCTTCCAACCGCCGGATCTCTGGGTTGATCTCGCGTAGGAACGCAATACCTTCGCTGGTCAACGATCGATTCACTCTACGAGGTTTGGCCGCAACCTCCTGTGTCATCCTTATGTCTATCGCGGCCTCAAAATGTTCGCGCAGCGCGTCCGAGTCTGACTTAAACCTCTCAAGGTAGGGCAGGGCGATAATGTTTTCAGCACCAACTACAACGGCCCATCTTGCGTAGATCGACCAATAGTCGAAATGATCTAAGCGACGTCGGCAGTAGGACCACGACCAGCGAGGAGATTCACCGCGCTTGATTGACTGCGAATAGTAGCTAGGAAGGATGGATTCCTGACGCCGGAAGAAAACGATGACGACGATCTTGTCGAAAAACCTGCGTAGGAAGGCAACCGCGTCGGCCACCTCCGCTTCCGAGATCAGTCGGCTACTAAAGTATTCGCTGGTCATCACCCAACGGTCGTCAGGTTGAACCCGTTGCGCCAGAGCCTCATCAAGTTCCGCGATGAACCGTGCCCGACGTTCTGGGGTATCGATCTGCCTGCTGACATGCTCCTTGGAGAGCCGGTGCTGAAATGGCACCGCGAACTCCCAGTGATTTCGTTTTCCGTTGAAATCCGGGTAGTTCCAACCATCGTCTTTCAGCACATCAATGTTTGCCTTCAAGTACGACTGCAATATCGTGCTGCCAGTCTTAACCGTCCCAATGTGGAGCAGCAACTCTGACACTTGCGACCCTTCTAGTGGTCGAGACTATGAACGCGCAGGCGGTGACTGCCCGACCGCGCCTGATGCGCCAATTATGAGCGGTCGCGCATCGACGATGCGCGGGATCTGATTCGTACCCTCATAAATCTGGGTGATCGTAGCATCTCGCATGAAGCGTTTAACGGGATAGTCTTTGACGTATCCCTAGCCACCGAAGATCTGCACACAGTCAGTTGTGACCTTCATTGCGACGTCTGAGGCGACGCATTTTGCTACCGCTCCGAAGCAGGTGGCGGACGCTTCTATGCGCTCACTAACCGCTGCGGCGTGGTACACGACAGCAGCGGTGTTGTTTTAAGCTTGTTGACTGCTGAGATCAGCGAGCTCGATCCACATACCCTCGCTACATCTTCCACGGAAACTCCCCGTGCCATCAAGCACAGCGGCTCGCGGCGCGATCTTGTCGAGGGCGAGCTGACGAATCGCGTTGCGGAATTCGACGTGCCCCTCGGATAGCTGGAAGGAGTCAAAGTCGGAGTTCTATGCCATCTGACTTCATCCCCGCTGATCATCGAGAGGCCAGTACGCGGTACTCGGAGTCAGTGTGATCGCGTTGCCGGCCGCAGCCAGTACACGAAAGCCTTACAGGGCTTTTGGCCACCCGCGGTTCGGCACGTCGCGACCGTCACATCCTTGCGGCGACTAATCTTGCACCATGTCCGATCAAGTTCACGAAACTTCAGCTGCTCTCCCTCGACTTGCCGTCATCGGAACGGGCTACCTGGGGGCCGTCCACGCCGCGTGTATGGCCGACTTCGGCTTTGAGGTCATCGGAGTCGATATTGACCAAGAGGCGATTGACCAACTCTCGGCCGGAATCCCGCCCTTCTTCGAACCTGGACTTGGAGACGTGCTCGCCCGATCATTGGCAAGCGGCAGGCTGACGTTCAGCACCGACCTTCGAGCAGCGGTGGACGTTGCCGATATCTTCTTCATCTGTGTCGGAACGCCGCAAATGGCAGGATCGAACGCCGCCGATGTGTCCTACGTCAACGCCGCCGTCGAAGGCCTAGCAGGGCTACTCACTCGGGATGCCCTCATTGTTGGCAAGTCCACCGTCCCGGTGGGCACGGCGTCGCGTCTTGCCGACGTTGCAGCAAAGCTTGCGAAACCTGGCATCAACGTGGAGGTTGCCTGGAATCCAGAGTTCCTCCGCGAGGGTCATGCCGTTGCCGACACTAAACGGCCAGACCGCATAGTAGTGGGCGTCACGAGTGACGCCGCCGATTCCGCCCTACGCGGGGTGTACGCCGCCCCGTTAGCCGAGGGAGTGCCTTATCTTCCCACCGACCTAGCCACCGCAGAACTCGTCAAGGTTGCAGCCAACTCCTTCCTCGCAACTAAGATTTCGTTCATCAACGCAATGGCCGAGGTATGCGACAAAGTGGGAGCCGATGTCAGCTTGCTTGCCGAGGCACTCGGCTATGACAGCCGGATTGGCAACGAATTCCTGCGAGCTGGGATCGGATTCGGTGGTGGCTGCCTTCCCAAAGACCTCCGAGCGTTTATGGCTCGCGCAGGGGAGCTTGGCGTCGACGACACCTTGTCCTTCCTCCGCGAAATCGACGAGATCAACCTTCGACAACGCGAACGCGCGGCGGAGGCCGCCACCTCGATGCTCGACGGCGCCGTGGCGGGTCGACGAGTCGGGATTTTGGGCGCGGCATTCAAACCCAATAGCGACGACGTTCGCGACTCGCCTGCGTTGCATATCGCGGCTAACTTGCACGTGCAGGGCGCTGATGTGCGGGTCTTTGACCCACACGCCAATGCCAATGCGGCAGCGGCGTACCCCACCTTGAACTACACGGAAAGCGCGCTTGCGGCATGCGAGGGAGCGGAGCTTGTCCTGTTGCTGACAGAGTGGGCTGAGTTCCTCGCTATTGATCCTAACGACCTCGCCGCAGTAGTCAAAACTAGGCGCATCTTCGACGCCCGAAACACCCTCGACGCCAATCAGTGGCGCGCCGCGGGGTGGGAGTTCCGCGGGCTGGGCCGACCCTAGGCACTGATAGCCGTTTGCCCTAAATCACAAGAAGTTCGGTCTTAGAAATCTTCCAGCGTCGTTGCAGCATCGGGGTTAACTCCGGTGTCGCCGTTGTAGGCAGCGATTACCTCTTCGGGCTCACCAAACAGCTTTAGCTTGCCCTGATCCAGCCAGATTACGTCGGTACACAGCTCCCGGATTGTGCCAAGGGAGTGCGAAACGACAAGCATCGTATGTGCCTGCGCAAGGAGCTCATCCATCTTCGCCAACGCCTTGGCTTTGAAGTACGCATCACCGGTCGATAGCGCCTCATCCACGATCAGAATGTCAGGTTCCATATGGACGGCCACGGCGAACGCGAGCCTACTCGACATGCCGGAGGAGTAGGTCTTGACTGGCATCTCGATAAAATCGCCGAGCTCAGTCCAAGCAGCAATCTCATCAGACTTCTTCTCCACCTCAGCACGTGTGTAGCCCGCTGCGAGACCCCCGAGCACGATGTTCTCGTAACCGGTGAGCTTGTTGTTGAAACCAACACCGAGAGCTAGCAGTGTGCTCACTCGGCCGCGAATTTCGATCCGGCCCTTGGTGGGTGGCAAGATCCCTGCAACAGCCCTTACTAAGGTCGATTTACCAGCTCCGTTGCGCCCGATGATCCCCAACACGCGACTTCGGGGCAGCTCAAAGCTGACGTCGTTGACCGCTTCGATCTCACGAACTATCCGCTTACCGCGACCCGCACGGCGAATGGCTTGACTCAGCGTCGGCCTACGCTCAAACGTAGTCCGATAGGTTACGGACAAGTTCTGCACGCGAACGGCAGGCTCAGATCCGGACGGCAAAGTCCCGCTCCCTCGTTAAGAAGATGTACAACCCGATGAAGAAGGCAGCCAACGCCCAGAGGCTGGAGACAATCCATGCTTGGCCAGCGGGCCACGATCCGTAGACAAAGGCAGCGCTGAAGGACGCGACGAGGTCGAATGTCGGGTTGACGATTCGGATCCATTCAAACTGCTCAGGGAGTTGACTGATCGACCACAGAATTGGGCACCCGAAGAACCACAGCCGCATGAAGTATGGCAGGAACTGCTTGGTATCGCGGAAGTACACCTGCGCCGTCGAGAGCAGAAATGCCATACCGGTGGAGAAGACCACCATTATGAGGATCAGCGGAATACAAGCGAACCAACTCCAGTGTGGGCGCACACCGGTTGCCAGCGCAATCGCAATCAGAACACCAATCGCCGGAATCAGCTCGGAGACCGCCGTGCGTACTGCCGCAAGCGGCAGGAGCAACTTGGGGAACGCCGTATTAGTCACCATCTTCCCAGCCCCGGCGACTGACTTGGCGCCCAAGCTTGCCGAACTCTGCAGAATCTCGAAGAAGAAGAGGCCACCCACCAGGTAGGCAAGAAAGTTCGGGGTCGACGCTCCCTTCGCCAGGATCAGCACGAGGAGGAAATAGACGACACTCATGAGGAGCGGATCGAGGATGGTCCACAGCCGACCGGCCCACGTGTCCTTGTGCCTCGCTCGGGCCGAGGACGTGGCCATCTCTCGCAAGAATTCGCGGCGTCGCCACAACTCACGAAAGTACGAGCCTACATGTGGAGGAAGACCCGCCTTGTAGGGCTCATAGACGTGATAGTCACGAGTGAATTCATCGTCACCGGCTGAGTCTTCGATATCAACGACAGCTCCTGCCACGACTCACTCCCTTTCTATCCACTGCTCTACAACAACTGGCTAGCGACTCTTGTGGGAGTCACGCCGACAATAATAGTAGCCATCCGCGTGGAGTGAACTTATCCCAAAGCGCGACTAAACCCTGTCATCAACTACGGCAACTTTTGTGTTTGTGAGAGTTTTGGCTTTGAGGTGATGAATCCAACACCCCACGCCATATGCATCGTGACCAACGCGACCGGAACCCGAAGCTGCACATCCCTGGGCTGGTCGCGCGCGATCAACCCGCCACCGACCAAGACCGCCCCGAGGTACCCCAGCGGCGTAATCCACCCTAACCTGGCGAGCCGGGCGACCCTGCCTCCGCGCTTTCTGCCCGCCACAGCGCTGACAAAACTGGCGGCCGCTCCGAGGCCGACGACGATAACGGCTGCCGGCGGCGCCAGATACCGGAACTGGGCGGTCCCGCTGTGCTGACGCATGATCTCCCTGCGCCACGTTCCGTACTGAAAATACTGACGCGCAAGGGCCTTGATCGTTGGCCGAGGGCGATACGAGACCTGCATCGCGGGGTTGAACCACACGAGACCGCCAGTCGCGCGGATTCGATGGTTCATCTCCCAGTCCTGCGCACGATCGAAACGTTCGTCGTACCCGCGCACTCGTTGTAGAGCAGACGCCCGGAAGACCCCCAGATACACCGTGTGCGCCTCACCTTCTTTCCCACCAACGTGGAATGACGCTCCGCCGACCCCGATTGGCGAGGTCATCGCCACCGCAACTGCCGATTCAAACGGCGTCTCACCAGTCGCCGCCATCACTCCACCAACATTGTCTGCGCCGGTGCGTCTGAGCGTCTCAACGGCCACGCTGACGTAGTCCGAAGGGAGTTCACAATGGCCGTCAACCCGAACGACAACATCGGCCGTCGCCCTCGCGAGCGCAGCGTTCAGACCTGCGGGTGTCCGGCCGCTTGGGTTGGCCACGGTCTTCACTCGGGAATCCGCCGCGCAGAGCCGCGCCGCAACCCGATCCGTGGCGTCGGCGGAGGGTCCGAGCGCCAGAATGACTTCGAGTGATCCCTCGAAGTCTTGGTTGAGAACTGCCCCGACCGATGTAGCGAGGTAGTGCTCCTCGTTCAACACGGGCATAACGACGGAGACGGTTGTCCCTATCTGATCCGCATTTTCACTGGCGAATTCACTGCCCCGTGCTGGGGAACCAACAGATGGCGTAGTCATTGCGAGGATCCTACTGCGCAAGGCGGATCTCGTTGGGTCGGCGTGCCTGCCTCACAGTTTCCGCCCGTCGACCTAACATCGCTAAGAGCGTGGCGCACGTCCAAGCTCACGCATGTTGGCGTTTACTCAACGGAACGCGCGCACCTCGCGGTGCGTCGCAATGCCAGGGCGGTCATCACAGACGATCGGCTAGAAACGACCCAAATCGGACACCAACAAACCTCGAAGGGACCAGCATGGCGGCAAGGCCCGACACGCGTAAGCGCCCTCGGCTACGAACCGTTGCCGTAGTGGTTGCTGCAGGCGTTCTCGCGGTCGCAGGTGTTGGCTATGCGACAGCCTCAGAGGTCACCGGCCAAGTCGAGCGTGTTGACGTCTTCACGACCCTGAAGAATCGCCCTAACAACGACGGTGGGACCAACATCTTGCTTGTGGGCTCCGATGACCGAACCGGATTGTCAAAAAAAGAGCGTCGGAAGCTCCACGTTGGCCAAGGCGAATACGGACGACACACCGACTCAATGATGCTTGTTCACATCGCCGATGACGGCTCGGTCGGAGTCGTGAGTATCCCGCGAGATTCCTATGTCGGTATTCCTGCTCACACTGGCCCGACCGGGGTCACCAGCCAAGCCTCCAAACAGAAGATTAACGCTGCCTACAGTATCGGTGGCCCGAGTCTCGCGGTGCAGACAGTTGAGCAGGCAACCGGTGTCCATGTCGACCACTACGCAGAGATCAACTTCGCTGGCTTCGTTTCGATGGTGGATGGCCTGGGAGGTGTTCCGATTTGCACAAAAGCCCCGATCCAAGACGAGAAGGCGGGGCTCGACCTTCCCGCCGGTGAACAGACCCTCGATGGCGCACAGGCGCTCGGCTTTGTCCGGGCCCGTTACTTCGATCCGAGTGCCGATCTGGGGCGCATGAAGCGCCAACAGCAATTCCTCGGAGCCATGTTCAAACAAGCGACCAGCCCGGCAGTCATCGTCAATCCGCCGCGACTGTTCTCATTTCTCAATACGGCTGCCGGATCCATCACTGTTGACGAGGATTTCAGCAACCGCGAGATGTGGGGTGTGATAGCGAGGCTACGGTCATTAAGCCCCTCCGCTATCACCTTCCAAACCATTCCGACGGGGACGGAACTCAACGCGAGTGGCGTCGGGTCGGTGATCGAGTGGGATCCACAGAAGTCCCAAGAACTGTTCGCGAAGCTCAAGACCGGTGACCCACTGACTAGTTCTGGCAAGGGCAAGAAGTCCGCCGAGACGGTGGAAATAGCCCCAGCTGATATCTCAGTTCGGGTATACAACGGTTCGACAGTTTCTGGACTTGGCAGTCAAGTCGCCAAGGATCTGGAAGCCGCCGGGTATTCGGTGACGGGCACCGTCCTGAACGCCCAAGAGCGGACGGGGGTCGAGACGCTCATCGAGTACGACCCGAGGTACGACACCTCGGTCAAGACGCTTCAAGCGGCATTCCCCGACGCGACCTTCAAAGCAGTCGACAACCTTGGTCGCACCTTCGGAATAACGGTCGGTAGTGACTACAACGGTGTTAAACCTGTCACGGCAGTATCAGCGTCCGATTCCACCGATCCGGACAAGCCCCAGACTGCTGCAGACGATATCTGCGCCTAGCGCGCGTCTGCCCCGGTCACGTCCGCTCAGTTCGATTCGTCGACCGCTGCCCGCAGCTTCGCGCCCTTGGCGCGTGCCTGCTCGGCGAGGCCATCCTGAAACTCGATCATCCGACCGCGCAAGCCCGCGTCACCCACACCAAGAATCCGCACCGCTAGTAATCCCGCGTTGCGCGCATTTCCGATGGCGACCGTCGCGACCGGAACGCCGGCTGGCATCTGCGCAATCGACAACAGCGAGTCCATTCCGTCCAGATAAGTGAGCGGTACCGGAACACCTATAACCGGGAGCGGCGTCACGGCGGCGAGCATTCCCGGGAGGTGTGCTGCCCCACCTGCGCCAGCGATGATGACTCGGATGCCTCTGCCGGCGGCCTGTTGCCCATACGTCAGCATCTCCGTTGGCATCCGGTGCGCCGAGACCACATCAGCTTCAAACGGCACATCGAACTCAGCCAATACCTCCGTAGCGGCCTGCATCGTGGGCCAGTCAGAGTCGGAGCCCATGACGACGCCAACAAGTGGGTGGCGTTGCGTGTTACTCATCAATGACTCCCGCAAGATAATCGGCGCTGTGATGTGCACGCTCAAGAAGGGCTGGTAGATCTCGACCAATCGCAGTCACGTGTCCCAGTTTGCGCCCTGGACGAGCAGTTTTGCCGTACATGTGGACTTTGATGCGCGGATCTCGTGCCATCACATGGCGATAGGCCGCGTAAAGATCACCCTTCTCGGTGCCCAACACGTTCACCATCACGCTGAATGGAGCGAGCGCTGCCGAACTTCCTAGCGGCAGGTCCAAGACGGCCCGCAAATGATTCTCGAATTGCGAGGTTACGGACCCGTCGATTGTCCAGTGTCCCGAGTTGTGCGGACGCATCGCCAGCTCGTTGACCACGACTCCGTCGGCAGTCTGGAATAGCTCCACCGCCAGCATCCCGGTAACTCCCACAACCTGGGCCACCTGAAGCGCGATTCGCTGCGCTGCGATCGCCGTCCCCTCGTCAATACCAGGGGCGGGTGCGATGACCTCTTTGCAGATGCCCTCCAGCTGAACCGTCCGCACGACCGGGTAGGTGACAGCTTGGCCATGCGGTGATCGAGCGATGAGAGCGGCCAACTCTGCGGTGAAGTCAACCTTCTCCTCAAGCAACCAGGCGTTTGGTGGCGCCAGCGGATTGTCTGCCAGCACTGCTCGCGCCTCAGCAGGAGAATCGACCACCCAGACCCCGCGACCGTCGTAACCTCCACGCGACGTCTTCATCACCAACGGCCACCCAACCCGGTCGCTGAATACCTCACATTGGGCACTGGCGGCATCCTGGTCCGCGCCGGGCACCACTGCGTCCCAGCGGGGGCACGGAATCCCAGCCTTCGTCAGGGTTTGACGCATGACGATCTTGTCTTGCGCGTTGATCAGTGCGTCTGGACCGGGACGGACGGGGACTCCGGCATCGAGCACCTTCGTCAACAGTTCCGGAGGCACATGCTCATGATCGAAGGTCACCACATCCACGCCATCAACGAAGTCCAGCACGGCTTGCTCGTCGTCGTGAGCGCCGATCCGAACATCGTTGATCACCAGCGCGGCACTGTCATTGGGGTCCGTCGACAAGACCCGCAAGTTGATTCCCAGTCCGATCGCAGCCTGCTGCATCATCCTCGCGAGCTGGCCACCACCGATGACACCGACCGTCGGGAAGTCATCGATTACTCGATCACTCACGGACGAAGCTCGGAGTCGGTGATCGTTATTGAGTACGTCGCCGCGAACGTCTGACCGGGCTCAACGACGCGAATCGGGAAGTAACCGGCAAGTGGGTCAGTCGGCGCTGACATTGGCTCGATAGCAACGAGCGCCTGATCGGCCGGGGCGAACAGTACTGCGTACGGGTACCCGTGGTCGTACGAGAGCGTGATTCGACGGCTCCCCCCTTCGATGAAGGCTTCAGTCCCTTCTGGAACTTCGCAGTAGAGGTCATCGAGTGTCATACCACCCGAGGCGGGATCACCGAGGACGTCCACCTCGACTGGTTCGCGAATTACCTCGCCCGTGGGGATGGTCCGATCACTAAGCTCAACGTGGTGGGTGAAGGGCTTGGCCACCGTCCAGCCTTGTCGGTCTCCACCTGGCGGCGCGAAGTATGGGTGCCAGCCAAAGGCGACCGGGACCTTCTGATCGCTGGTCGCGGTTACCGCAGTGGTGATCGCAACGGTCGCCTCGTACAGGTGAATGCTGACCGTTAACTTGTGTGGGAATGGGAAAGCGGGGAACTCCGGACGGGTTGCGGCGAAGTCGAGGTCAGCTGATAGATGCACTCCGGCGCCGGGACCATCAGTAACGACGTCCGATCGGGTGATCTTCCAATCCGGACAACCACTGAGTAGCCCATGAATTGGCAGCCCGCCCGCATCCAATCGGACACCGGGAGTTCCCTCCGTCACCAGGGTCTGGCCGTCAAAATTGTTCGCCGACAGCCGATTCGCCCACGGCGCCAGCAGTGGGATACCGAACGTTTTCCCCGACTCTAAGTACGCGCCAAGACCACCACGCATCCCGAGAATCTCCTTACCGCGGTGCAGGATCGATGATCCCACCATGCCCGCGCCGGGGATGAAACTCACGACGAGGTCATCCGGGGATGACATCGAGACGACGTTGAGGAGCGGAAAGTCAGGATGTGGTTGATGATCAATTGTGTAGGGGGCCATGTCTCTATCCTTGCGGTAAACCGAGGTCACGCGAAATCAACATCCGCTGAACTTCACTCGTTCCCTCACCAATCTCCAAAATTTTCGCGTCTCGATAGAAGCGGCCAACGGGGAATTCAACGGTGAATCCGTACCCGCCGTGAACCTGAGTCGCCGCCCGCGAGTTATCCATCGCCGCATTAGAAGAATGCAGTTTGGCAATGGCTGCCTGTCGCTTGAAGGGATCACCGAGGGCCATCCTCGCCGCCGCATCGCGCCATGCCAGCCGCGAGGTATAGGCGCGCGACTCCATATCAGCGATCATGAACGAGATCGCCTGGTGTGCTCCGATTGGGCGACCGAATGCCTCGCGTTGGCTCGCGTATTTGACCGATTCATCGACGCAGCCTTGCGCCAGCCCAGTTCCGAGTGCTGCGATGGCGATGCGGCCTTCGTCAAGAATGCGCAGGAACTGGGCGTACCCGCGCCCGCGTTCCCCAACGAGATTCGAGGCTGGCACCCGGACATCAGTGAATGACAGCTCATGGGTGTCCGACGCGTTCCAGCCGACCTTGTCGTACTCGCGCGATACATCGAATCCGGGCGTACCTGCCGGAACCAAGATCGAGGAGATTTCTTTACTCCCGTCAGGATTCTGACCGGTCACTGCTGTCACGGTCACCAGACCGGTGATCTCCGTACCGGAATTTGTGATGAAGGCCTTTGACCCATTGATGACCCACTCGTCACCTACGAGCTCGGCTTTAGTTCGGGTGCTACCCGCATCCGAACCTGCCCCCGCCTCAGTTAAACCAAAGGCCCCGAGCATCTCTCCCGACGTGAGCTTTGGCAGCCACTCGCGCTTTAGCTCCTGCGAACCGAACCGATAGATGGGCATCGCGCCGAGGGAGACCCCGGCCTCCAAGGTGATCGCGATAGACGAATCAACCCGAGCGAGTTCCTCGATTGCCACGCACAGGGCGATGAAGTCTCCGCCCATTCCGCCGTACTCTTCCGGGAACGGCAGACCAAAGAGCCCCAGGTCAGCCATCGACTTAACGAGCGGCAGCGGAAACTCGCCGCGTGCGTAGTAGTCGCCGATGACCGGCGCCACCTCGTCGCGGGCAAACTGCTGCACGGTCTTGCGCAGCGCCTCGTGCTCATCGGACAATCGAAGATCCACCGTTGACTCCTCCTGTTTACGTCCTCATCCGGGCTTTTGTCCGGCCGACTCACCTACCCACACGGCTCAACGAGCGCAATAGACACGCAGGCTCGGGACCGATAGGGAAAGTGTAGTGATACGACTCACCGGCACTACGTTTTATCTTCCCACGAGGCGGGTATTCTTGCATCATGCCCCAGACTTCCCGCGAGCCCACAAGCGGTAGCCGCATCACGAGTCTCGTCGCTCCTTGGCGCGCTCGCCTTGAGCATCTCTATCGAGAGGTGGCAAAGTTCGGAGTCGTCGGACTCATCGCCTTGGTAATCGACGTCGGAATATTCAATCTGTTGATGTATGCAGGCGGCGGTCTGCTGGCTGACAAACCGCTCACAGCCAAAGTTATCTCGGTAGCCTTCGCGACCACCTTTGCCTACTTCGGGAACCGATTCTGGACGTTCCGTGATCGCGGACGTACTTCCTACACCCGCGAGTACGTTCTCTTCTTTGCGCTGAACATCATCGCAATGGGAATCGCGCTCGCCTGCCTCTGGTTCAGCCACTACGCGCTGGGCCTCGACAGTGCGCTCGCCGACAACATCAGCGCGAACGTGATCGGGTTGGCCCTTGGTACCCTGTTCCGCTTCTGGTCCTACCGCAAATGGGTGTTCCCGGAGATCGAAAAGGTCACGGACAAGCAACTGCTCGAACTCTCCGAAGTCTAGGCCCGGCTCAGCTAGCTGGGACGTTGCGCTAAACCGGCGTGACACCGTGGCGACGTCGCGAAAAACCTCGGTCTTTTGTCGCAGCGGCGGCAATCCGACGGATCAGGTCGGCCCGCAGATCCTCTGGCTCCACGATCGTGTCGATGACAAGCTCACTGGCTAGCCGGACAATGTCAATATCTTCTCCGTACGCATCGCGTTTTGCGGTAACGAAGGCGGCCCGCTCATCCTCGTCCGCAATACCCGCGATCTTGTTGGCATACACCGCGTTCACTGCTGCCTCTGCACCCATCACGGCAATCTTGGCCGAGGGCAAGGCGATGGTCGCGTCCGGCGCGAACCCGGGGCCAGCCATCGCATAGAGGCCGGCCCCATAGGCCTTGCGAACGACGACACAGAACTTCGGAACCGTCGCCTCACTGACGGCAGTAATCAGCTTGGCACCGTGGCGAATGATCCCCTGCTTCTCGACTGCACTCCCAACCATGAAGCCGGGAACATCGGAGAGGAATATCAGTGGGATATTGAAGGCATCGCATAGCTGGATGAATCGAGCCGACTTGTCGGCCGAATCAACAAACAGCACCCCGCCCTTGAACATCGGGTTGTTGGCGACAAGCCCGACGACCTTGCCGTCGAGTCGGCCAAAGCCAACCACGACCTCTTTGGCCCAGTTCTTGTGGATTTCGAAGAAAGAACCTTCGTCAATCAACCCGCGAATATAGCGGCGCATATCGAATGCTTGCCGTTCGCTCTCTGGGACGAGTGCCCGTAGGTCGATGTTTTCTGGTGCGGCCGCGGCTTCGACCGGTGGCTGCGACTGCCAGTTCTGCGGTAGGTACGACAGGTAGTCCTTCACCCCAGCGAGCGCCTCTTCCTCCGTCGTGACCAGCATATGGCCGACCCCACTGGTACTGGTGTGGACCTTGGCCCCACCCATCTCCTCCAATGTGGTTTTCTCGCCCGTCACCATCTCGACCATGCGATCGGAGCCCAAATACATTGAGGCGTTTCCGGCAACCATGACGACGATGTCGCAGAAGGCGGGAATGTAGGCGCCCCCGGCCGCGCTCGGACCGAACAGCGCACAGACCTGCGGGATAGAACCTGATGCACGCACCTGGTTCCAGAAAATCTTACCTGCTCCCCGGCGACCGGGGAAAAGATCAACCTGGTCGGTGATCCGGGCACCTGCCGAATCGACCAGCCAGACCATCGGAATGCTCAGATCGTATGCCCGCTCGATAATCCGCACGATCTTCTCAACAGTGCGAGCACCCCATGACCCCGCTTTCACGGTCGAATCGTTTGCCATCAGCGCAATATGGCGGCCATCGATCGTCGCCGTGCCGACAACGACACCGTCACTAGGCAGATCCCCTGCCATCACGTTCGCGTACATGCCGTCTTCCACGAAAGAGTCAGCATCAACCAACAGAGCAATGCGCTCCCGGGCGAACAACTTGCCCTTTGCCGCATTCGCATCGTGGTACTTGCGTGCGCCGCCTGCTTCGACCTGGGTACGCAGTTCACTAACGGGCGGATGGTTCGGCATTAGATTTCCTCACGTTCGACAACAGGCTCGTCGCGAGTATCGATGGCCTCGGCGACGTCTTGTGGCCGCAGCCTACGCGCGGCGCACGCGCAGGCAATCAAACGGTGCTGAAACGGAACACAGAATCGCCTTAGACGTTCTCTCTGGTCAATGACCAGCCGCGCAACAGTCCAAAGCCCCGAGCCGCCCGTGGGCGGGTACCCCGGAACGAGAAGCCTCGGACATCTTCGAGCGTCTCGAAGGTCATGGAATCCACATATGTCGAGCCAGGTTTCGCCATCGCCGTCAGTCGACTCGCGCGGTTAACTGTGGTCCCGTACACGTCGCCCATTCGCAGGACGACTGATCCCGTAGCCAACCCGATACGCATCTTTGGAAATGCCTGGCTGGTCCGATGAGCCTCATGCAGGCGCAACGCTGTCTCAGCGATCACGTCGGGGGACTTGTCAAGAAAAAGCACCTCGTCGCCAAGCGTCTTCACGAGTCTGGCTCCGGTGCCCGCCACGATATCGGCACTCACCGTCTCGAAAGTTTGTACGAGTTGAGCGAGGTCAGCTTCGGGGATCTGCCGAGAGAGTCGAGTAAAGCCGACCAAGTCCGCAAATCCTACGGACATGGCATCGCTCTTGGCGCCCGGCCCAGCCTTCGCAAGGGCCGCTCCGCGGGCAGCCGATGCTGCCATCTGTCGGCGCCACGAGTAGATGAGCAGATTTTCCATCACGGGCTTCATCAGTTCGGATTCGCGCATCACCGGAAGCATCTCGTCTTCCTGCAATTCGGTGCTGTCCTTCACGATTCCTCGGTCTTGCAAGGTTCGAGAGATGGTGTTTCCCTGCCACTCCGCCAGCCGGGCCGTACTCTGGCCAATCGCTCGGGCAATCTCGACGGCATCGCTGAGCTTCAGTCGCCCCTCATCGATCTGTGCGGTCAACGAGCGAAGTGCCTCTACGTCGAGTTTGGTGAAAGCACGACTACCGCCGACGTCAGCAAAACCCATAGCGCGCCAGAGAGTGCGGGTGGTCTCCTCAGAGACCCCCGCAAGCTCGGCCACTTCATTGCTCGTGAACTCCAGCGGTGCGCCAAGAATCTGCTCGACGACTTGCTCGGCCATCGCCGTGGGCTTGTCCGGCTCATCTGCCGATGTCTCCGCTGCGACTAGGCGCTTCTTGGTTGCGGCCAATTTCCGCGCGGACCGCGGCGAACGGGGTTCCACCGCCGTCACGATGCCCCCCGCACGGGCGTGTATTGGCCCGCCATCTGCGCGGTGTGCTGTGACCACGCTTCGTTGCGCAACTTGAGGATTTCATTGCGTACCGAGGAAACATCCGCTACATCTGCGACTACGGCTGGTTGCGGCGCAAATGTCGTCTGGATGTGCAGCGCGCCAACGCCAAAAAGTCGTGTCAACGGTCCACCCGAGTAGGTCACATCAGAGATTGATAGCAGCGGGATTTCCCAACCGGGCTTACGGAGGCGATAGCGCACGACTACCCGTTGATCAGTGATGATCGTGCGGGCATTCGCCCACCCCAAGAACCGTCGAAACAGGCCAAAAACCAGGTAGAACCCGAATACCCCAACGATCATCCAGCCCAGCGCAGCCGACGCAAGTTCGCCGCCGGGCTGCCAGGTGTCGAGTGCCGCCCACATCGCACCAAAAAGTGCCGCGGCGACAACTGTGCGAACCGCGAGACCGAACAATCCAACCTCATGACGGCGCAATTCGGCGACGAGCCTGCCCGCTTGTTCTCCCGTTTTGGGTGCGCGTGACCACAGCATCGACCGCAGCGAAGACACTCCCATGCACCCATCGTTTCACGCCGGAGTGGCCAATCGGCAGCTGAACGTGCCTTGTTTACGAATCATTCACACCTGCGCGCCCGACTATCGAAGGTGCCGAATGTCCGCGGCAGCTACTGCAGTTCGATGCATATCTGACTCGATAACTAGGTGGCCTTGCCCATCGATGCTGGCAGCAGTGCCAACTACCGGATCCGCGCCCGCTACGTCAGCTCGAACCTGCTGGCCAATCGTGGCGCAAAGCGCTTGGTAATCCTGCGCCAAGCCAGACGCCGTCGCGTCACCCCCAGCGGCGACGAATCCCGACCACAAGCTCTGCCACTGGGAAAGACAAGCCACCAGGAGCGACGCTCGGTCCCACTCCAAAGCCTCCCGTGATTCACCCGCGAACCTCTCGGCTTCGATCCGCATTGACGTTGCTGTCGGAATTGGGAGATCTGCTTGCGCCGAGCAGACATTGAGGCCGATCCCAACGATCACGAACCCGTCACCACGCTCAGCCAGAATTCCGGCGAGTTTTCTGGGCCCGGGGGACCCATCGAAAGCGGCGCCCTCAACGATCACATCATTCGGCCATTTGAGCACGGCGCTAATCCCCACCGATCGGACGGCGCGCGTAACAGCGACACCGGCCATGAGCGGAAGCCAGCCGCATGCAGGCGTTGGCAGCTCGGCCGGTGGGCGTAGGAGCACGGAAAAGAGCAGACCATCACCTGCTCGGCTTTCCCAGGATCGATCGAGTCGCCCCCGTCCGGCCGACTGCCGTTCAGCGGTGACAACGGTCCATTCCGGAGCTCCAGCCCGCGCGAGCCGCAACGTCTCGTCGTTGGTTGACTGGGTGACGTGCTGGGTCACGGCCGGGGGTAGTTCGATATCTGCAGCGACCGCCTTCTGGGCGATCGCAACCGGCGAGAGCGGGTACGCGCAATCTTTTGGATTTTCCACGTTGCTACCGTACCCACGCTTGGATAATTAGCTAAGGGGAACCATGACTGCGCAACGCGATGTAACGGCCACCGGCGCCGACGGGATCGATCCACACACAACCGCGGGCAAGATCGCTGAGCTCCAAAGTCGCCGTGATGCCGCTGAGCACGCGGGTTCAGACAAGGCCGTAGCCAAACAGCACGAACGCGGAAAGATGACGGCGCGTGAGCGGATCGACGGCCTACTGGATCCCGAATCCTTCGTCGAACTTGACGCGCTCACGCGCCACCGCAGTCACAGCTTTGGAATGGATAAGAGCCGTCCCTATGGCGATGGAGTCGTCACGGGCTACGGGACGATTGACGGTCGACCTGTCTGCGTATTCGCCCAAGACTTCACCGTATTCGGTGGCAGCCTCGGCGAGGTCTTCGGCGACAAGATCGTCAAGGTGATGGACCTGGCAATGAAGACCGGCGTACCAATTATCGGCATCAATGACTCCGGCGGCGCGCGCATCCAAGAGGGTGTCGTCTCGCTCGCCAAGTACGGCGACATCTTCATGCGCAACGTGAAGGCTTCGGGAGTCATCCCGCAGATCTCGCTGATTATGGGTCCGTGCGCTGGCGGCGCGGTCTACTCGCCGGCTATCACCGACTTCATCGTGATGGTCGACAAGACATCGCACATGTTCATTACTGGTCCCGACGTCATCAAGACGGTGACCGGCGAAGATGTCCCGTTCGAAGAGCTTGGTGGAGCACATACGCACAACTCGAAGTCCGGGGTCGCGCATTACATGGGCTCCGACGAACAGGATGCCCTGGACTACGTCAAGTCGATATTGTCGTTCCTGCCGAGTAACAACACGGAGATGCCCCCTGCGGACGGCGTGGAGGCTGATTTGGAAGTCACTGACGTGGATCTGGCCCTAGACACGTTCATCCCGGACTCGATGAACCAGCCCTACGATATGCACACGGTGATCGAGTCGATCGTTGATGATGCTGACTTCCTCGAGGTTCAACCGCTTTTCGCACCAAACCTGCTCACCGGTTTTGGTCGTGTTGAGGGTCGTCCAGTAGGGATCGTGGCAAACCAGCCGATGCAGTTCGCTGGGACGCTCGATATTGACGCCTCGGAGAAGGCCGCGCGCTTCGTTCGTACCTGCGATGCGTTCAATGTTCCCGTCCTCACGTTCGTCGATGTTCCGGGCTTCCTGCCTGGAACAGACCAGGAGTGGAACGGAATCATCCGCCGCGGCGCCAAGCTCATCTACGCCTACTGCGAGGCGTCGGTTCCCAAGGTCACGGTCATTACCCGCAAGGCTTACGGCGGCGCGTACGACGTCATGGGGTCGAAGCACCTCGGCGGTGACGTCTCCCTCGCCTGGCCGACGGCCCAAATCGCTGTCATGGGCGCCCAGGGTGCGGTTAATATCCTGTATCGCAAGCAACTCCTAACTGCTGAGGATCCCGCGGCCGAGCGCGCTCGCCTCCTCGTCGAGTACGACGACACGCTCGCCAACCCCTACCTGGCCGCCGAACGTGGCTACGTGGATAGCGTGATCATGCCGCACGAGACCCGCGCTCAGGTGATCTTGGCTCTACGCGCACTGCGCACCAAACGAGAGACGATGCCTCCGAAGAAGCACGGAAACATTCCGTTATGAGTCCAGACGGCGAATCCACCACGGATTCCTCTACTGATACTGCGCACGTGCAAGTCCGCGTAAGCTCCGGACGTCCGACGCAGGAGGAGCTTGCTGCCGTTATCGCGGTCGTTTCAGCGGCAGCTAGCGGGGCCGTCGAGGCCGAGTCCACTTCCCAGCCGACACTGTGGTCGTCACCGACTTCCATGCATCGGTTGGCGATGCCTGCGCCGGGAACCGGGGTGTGGGAACAAATCGGCCGCTACCGCTAGAAGTGGCTCGGGCGCGTATTTAGTACGTCACCACGTCCAGCCACGGAATATCGAGTTCGCGAAGCATTCGTCGGAGCAGCGGTAGTGACAGCCCGATGACATTGCTCGGATTCCCCTCGATCCGATCGATAAATGGCGAAGAAAATCCATCAAGCGTGAACGATCCCGCAACGTTGATCGGCTCCCCCGTCGCAACGTAGGCAGCAATCTCCACTGACGACATTGACGAAAAGTGAACGACTGTCGAGTCAACAGCCGACACCACTGTCTCGCTCTGCTGATCGAGGCTCAGGTCGATAACGGTGTGGCCAGTCATGAGCACACCAGAGGTATTCTGCATCCGTTCAAGCTGAGCAATAGCTGACCGCGCATCTGTCGGCTTACCCAGGATTTCACCCTGCCAGTGAAGTAGCGAATCGCAGCCAACCACGATTGGGCCGCGCGTTTTTGCCTCGCTGTTCTCAGCGCGGAGTCGATCGGCAATATCTACGGCCTTGGCGTGCGCGAGGAGTGCCACCAGCTCCTCTGCCCCGTACCATGTGTGCGCCGCCGCAACCGCGTCCTCGTCCACACCACTGGTCTGCGCCCGCGGATTCAATCCGGCGTTACGTAACAACTGCAACCGAGCCGGGGATGCCGAAGCAAGCACAACGTCACGGGTAGGAATTCCATCACTAGCCATACGGCTAACCCTTACACACTGCCGACGTGTCCCTAGAGTCCGCGGCGGCGCCAACGCATCGGTTCCTATCGCTGGTGTCAACGCTACCAACGAGTTCCTGGTAAGGGGTCATCCCGTCTGACAGGTCTACCCGTTCCGTGCCGCCCAAGAAGAACGAATCATCTCGCGGACATCGTGCTTGGCCTCCCAACCGAGTTCCGTCGCGATTCGGCTCGGGTCCGCGACAAGCGATGCGGGATCTCCAGAGCGCCGTGGTGAGTCAATGGGATCCACGTCGAAACCAACCACGTCGCTGACGATGTCGAGCACTTCTCGGACTGAGCTCCCTCTTCCGCGCCCCACGTTGTAGGTAGCCTGTACGCTGCCCAGCACCCCGGACTGGCATCGATCGACCGCTGCCACGTGGGCGGCGGCAAGGTCTAATACATGGATGTAGTCGCGTACGCAGGTACCGTCCGGCGTGGGGTAGTCACTGCCGAAGATCTTGGGACGCTCGCCGCGATCGACAGCCTGCAGTGCGAGCGGTATCAGATTCGCCACACTTGGGTCGCCAAGCTCC
>JBLHZE010000002.1:0-21928 GCA_047631015.1 Actinomycetes bacterium | reverse complement strand
ACTGACTGCTGTTGCGTTGGCAATCGTGATTGCGATTCCACTCGGAATACTTGTTAGACGTTACCCACGTTGGGAGTCCCCTGTCCTGGCACTGGGTGGGGTTCTGTACACAATTCCGGCTTTAGCATTGATCTCTATACTCTGGCCGATCTTTGGATTGTCGCCCTGGACAGTCGTTGTTGCGCTTGCGCTTTACGCCCTACTCGTCGTTTTGCGCAACACTGTCGTTGGACTTAAGGGTGTCCCGCCAGACGCGGTGGATGCAGCCCGGGGAATGGGCTATTCAAAGCTCAGCATCTTGTGGAAGATCGAGTTCCCGCTCGCCATGCCAACGATCATTGCCGGAATCCGAATTGCGACTGTCTCGACGGTCGGGTTGGTGACAATCGGGGCGCTCGTTGGCTACGGCGGCTTTGGATCAATGATCTACAGCGGATTTCTACAAAACTTCTGGCATGCCCAGATCATGACCGCGACGTTGGCATGTGTACTTCTGGCCGTCGTCCTTGAGATTGCCCTGCAAATCGCCGAGCGATTCCTCACCCCATGGGCACGATCGGGACGGGAGGTCTGATGGGCGCGCTATGGGATTGGTTCACCGACCCAGCGAACTGGTCGGGGAACAACGGAATTCCGGTCCGGTTTCTGCAGCAGATGGCGATCACATTAATCGCAATGACTGTTGCGATGGTGATCGCGCTGCCGCTGGGGGTGTACCTGGGCCACAAACAAAAGGGCGGCTTCCTCGCCATCAATGTCGGCAATGTGGGACGAGCAATACCTACGTTTGCTTTGCTGCTGATCTTCGCGGCATGGGCTCCGATCGGTGTCGGAAACCTGGCGGCCGTCATCGCGTTGATTATCTTCGCGATCCCGCCACTGCTCACGAATGCCTACATCGGTGTCCGCGATGTTGATGAGGAAGTGCGCGGCGCTGCGCGAGGTATGGGCTTCTCCGGTCTGCTCATGCTGCGCAAAGTGGAATTGCCGAATGCCGTTCCGCTGATCGCCGCTGGCATTCGGACCGCGACCGTCCAGGTGGTTGCGACGGCCTCACTTGCGGCACTGGTAGGTGGCGGAGGACTCGGGGTCTACGTCGTCGAGGGGTTTGCGATCCAGGACGACACATTGCTGATCGCCGGAGCGATCTTGACTGCAGTGTTGGCTATCGCCGTGGATCTGGTCTTGGCCTTCGCGCAACGACGGGTGACACCGCAAGGCCTCACGATGGAGCAGGCCGCACTCGAGGAGATGGCATGACGGATCTTTCTGCAGCTAATCGTCAGTCACACGAGGCGCGACCGAGGTCGCCTAAGCAGCCAATACGGACATCTGTCGCGGCGTTCCTCACCGTTCTGATTGGCGGCTTCGGGTTGACTGCCTGTGGCTTTGGAGATAGCGGAACCCTCATCGGCACGACGAACTTTACCGAGTCACGGATCCTCGGCCAGATCTACGCGGTCGCGTTGGAGGACGCGGGGATTCCGACTACTGTCAAAGAGCTCACGACATCTGAGATCGTGATCCCAGCGTTGGAGAAGAATCAGCTCCAAGTGATGCCGAACTACTTGGCAACCTTTACGGAGTATCTGAACCTGGACATCAATGGTCCGCAAGCTCCCGCGCTGGCCGGCAGTAGCGTCGCGAAGACCTTTGCTGCGGGTCAGCCGCTGGCAACCGAGAAGGGTCTGACGATCCTTAATCCAGCGGCCGCCCAGGATCAGAATGCCTTCGCGGTAACTCCGGAATTCGCGAAGAAGAACAACGTGTCGAACCTGTCTGAACTGGGCGTATGGTCGCAATCCAACCCCGTCAATCTAGGTGCAGGACCGGACTGTCCGACCCGACCATTCTGTCAGCCGGGCCTTGAGTCCATCTACAACATCAAGTTCAACAGTTTCACTGCTTTGGATACTGGCGGCCCACTCACTGTTCAAGCCCTATTACAGGGCAAGATCAACCTCGGGTTGGTGTTTTCCTCGTCAGGTTTCATTTCCGCCTACGATCTCGTTGTCCTTGACGACGACAAGAACCTTCAGGCCGCTGACAACGTTATTCCGGTTATCAACAGCGAGGCATCGACCCCAGCAATGATCGATGCGCTCAATGGCGTCTCATCCAAGCTGACGACCCAAGATCTGCAGGCGCTCAACGCGAAAGTCGACATCGAGCGTCAAGATCCGCTGGATGTCGCGCGCGGATGGTTACAGGCCTCTGGCCTTGTGCCGGCCGGCGGTTAATTCGACTTGTCGCCAGAAAGCCGCACAGTCAGTTCTACTTCGCGAGGTCACCAGCAACCAGGAGGAATGACATAAGCGCGACAGGAAGGTCGCCAACGTGAAGCCCGACGACAGATTTGCTCAGCGCTGCGGCGTTGGCGAATGACGCGGTTCGTAACTTCAGGCGATACGGTGTGGGACCCCCCGTGGACACGAGGAACCAACCATTGATTCCCGTTGGGTTCTCGGTCCAGCCGTAGCCGCTTCCCTCTGGGACACGAACGCTACGCGGCAGCCGAACGGATACTGCACCGTCGGCATGGGTACCTTCCAACTGCTCGGCTGCGAACCGAAGACAATCAAGCGAGATAGGTAGTTCCGCGGCCAGCAGATAGAGGCGCGTTTGCGCGTCGCCGTTCTGGCCAACGCATCGGCGAAGGACGCCCGCGTCTATGAGCTCCGCGTACGCCACATATGGGTCATCGAATCGGAGATCCAGTGCTAGTCCGCTTGCCCGCGCAATGGGGCCGGATACTCCGTAGGCGACCGCGTCAGTAGTGGATACCTGGGCAACTCCGGTGAGCTGGTCGGCGGAACTAACCCACGCCATCAACTCGTCGCACAGCGGCGCAAGCAGAACCGCCACTCTCGCTACATCAGTCGACCAGGCCGGCGGAAGGTCCACGCGAACACCACCTGGCTGGACCAGCATCGGGTGTACTCGACCACCACTGTTGGACTCGTGTAGATCGGTTAGCTGCCCTCGCGCAACCCGACACCTATCCCGAAGCTCGTAGTCGGAGCTGGTTTTGGCGAGTTCACCGATCGTTTCCCCAAGCCAGCGAAGGTGATGAATGGCGCGGTTGAGCTCCGCCATCGCCGTTCGAATCCACGTGGCACGGGGTGGCACCTGAATACCGAGCATCGCTTCTAGCGTCAGCGCCAGACCTAGCTCGGAGCCGAACGCGCTTAGCCAATCATGGCGATCCGCTAATGCCAGGATTTGCCGGTAGTCCCGGGACTCGAAGAGCTTTTCGGCACCGCGGTGTAATGGATGAATTAACGGTTCGCACCATTGAATGGTGTCGTCACTGGACCCCTCGGCGTGGGTACGCAGGTTCAGCGCGATAGGTCCGTGGGCTGCAGGATGTGATGGGCCCAGCGTCAGCGTCCAGGTTTGTTCGCTGGACATTAGCGCAGGACCTCGTGTTTGGCATCCAGGTCCCGTTGGGCCGTGTTAGTCGTGGTCAGTGACACCCACGAGTGAGCGCCGAGACCGTCACGGTTTGTCAGTCCCTGCCACTGAGAACTCCACTGCAGGCTGGCCATCATCGGCAGCTCGGCTGTGCTTGGCGCGTTCTGGTAGCCGGCAAGCACGCTCGATTGGTCCTGCACGTGAACGTGACCGAACCGAGACAGGGTCGAGAGCAGGGAGCCTTGGTTCACCGCGGCCGTGATATTCATCGAGCCGTCAGTACTCGGCTGGACCGGGTGACCGTGGCGAAATGCGCGCAGCGATGTATTGGCGGTCGCTGCTGGCTCGGGGGTACCCCAGACGTAATCGATAACAAGCAGGTCACCGCTGGTTAGCCGACTAGCGAGGTCGGCTGCGAGGGTGTCTCGCGGCCTACCGATTTCGATTCGCAATCCGGGTTGCAAAGGTGTCGTGTGAGTGAGACCAGCAAATGACTCGGCCCACTCCAGGTCCGGTGCCGTGAGGAGGTCCCCGGTAAACGTCGAACCGGAATCGTCGACATGCAAATAGCGCCACTCTCCGTGGGAGCTGTCGGAGCTGTCGGAGACTTCGGCGATCTCGATCGCAACGTCGTCGAGGAGCTCAGTGGCAATGATCATCCCGGTAATGTTGGCTGGGACAGCGCAAGGGGCCAGCCCGCTAATCCAGTCGATCTCGCGGCCAAGCCCTCGGGGTCTGTTACGCACATCGACACCGATCAGCTGGACCCGAGCCGCGAGCGCCGGTTCACTGTCCCGCAGGAGTCCCGTAAGCGCATTAAGGAGTTCTCCGCTGCCGGCCCCGACATCGACCATTGTCAGGGTTGGTGGATGCCCCAAACGGTGATCGACAGCGCGCAAGCGATCAAAAATCGCCGCAGCGAACGCCCCGCCAATATGAGCCGACGTACGAAAATGATCTGCGGGTCGGCAGTCCGCTCGTCGGTAGAACCCGCCCTCCCCGATTGCTGCTTCTTCCCATGCTTGCCGCCACGACAGCGGGTAGCTAGGGGCAGAGCTAGGAGCGAACACATGCCACACGCTACAACCGCCGCCAGGACGCAATAGGCTGACGCGGTGACGTCGACCAACAGTGCGGCTCCCCGGTTGACGGTAGGTGTCGTCGGAACGGGTCGAGCAGGCAGTGTGCTCGCTGCCGCACTGGGCGGTGCTGGGCACCACATCGTCGCGGCCTACGGGGTCAGCGAACTGAGTCGATTACGAGCCGAAGCGCTTCTGCCAGGTGTTCCGTTGGTGAGCCCGGAGGAGGTCTTTACGGCTGCCGAGCTCGTCCTCGTGACGGTGCCTGACGATGTTCTTCCCGACCTCATCGGGGGCCTAGCCGCGACTGATGCGATTCGGCCAGGGCAGCTCATCGCGCACGCGAGCGGTCGCTACGGTATCGGTGTCCTCGCACCCGCTTCGGCGCTCGGTGCGCTGCCATTGGCATTGCACCCAGCGATGACCCTGACCGGAACTAGTCTGGACCTACAGCGGCTCAGCGGTGCGCCGTTCGGAGTGACGACATCGGAAGGACTGCGGCCCGTTGGTGAAGCACTCGTCGTCGAGATGGGCGGCGAGCCGGTCTGGGTGCCCGAGCAGAGTCGCGCGCTGTACCACGCCGCATTAGCCAACGGCGCGAATCATCTGATCACCCTCGTCACCCAGTCGCTCGATCTGCTTACGGCTGCTGGTGTCGAGCATCCCCAGCGATTACTCAGCCCACTGCTCTACGCGTCACTAGATAATGCGCTTCGAAATGGTGATGCGGCGTTAACAGGCCCGGTCGTGCGAGGCGATGCGGGAACAGTTGCCGCGCACGTCGATGTGATAAACGACGTGTCTGAACAGGCCCGGCGTGCATACGTTGGGATGGCGAGATTGACCGCGGATCGGGCGCTGGCTGCTGGGCGGCTCGCACCGCAGCAAGCGGAGGCACTGCTTTCTGCGCTGGCGTCGCGGGACTCAGGCGATGAGGACCCGGGATGAGCCACGTGGAACCGCAGCAGTCGGAACAGCCGCACGAGATTCCATCGCCCTCCGAGGGTGAGGTGGCCCGCACGAGGGCAGAACTAGGGCTTGCTCTGGCAAGGTCGACCGGCGCCCAGCGCGCCGTCGTCATGACGATGGGTGCCCTACATGAAGGCCACGCTTCACTCCTACGAAGAGCTCGGGACCTCGTTGGGCCGGACGGCCAGGTGGTGGTCACTATCTTCGTGAATCCGACCCAGTTCGGCGCGGATGAGGACCTTGAACGCTACCCCCGCATGTTCGATTCTGATGCCGTCGTATGCCGGGAGAATGGTGCTGACCTGATCTTTGCACCCACACCCGAAGTGATCTATCCCGATGGCGATCCGATTATCACGATCGATCCGGGTCCGCTCGCGACCCAGTACGAGGGGTTGGCGCGTCCCACGCACTTCCGAGGAATGCTGACCGTCGTCGCGAAACTGCTCGCGTTGACAAAGCCGCGATTCGCGTTATTTGGTGAGAAGGACTACCAACAACTGACCCTGGTCAGACAGATGGTTCGTGATCTCGAGCTCGATGTCGAGGTCGTGGGTTCGCCCTCGGTGCGCGACGATTCGGGCTTGGCGTTGTCGAGCCGCAATACGTACCTGAGCGATGCTGCGCGCGTGGTCGCACTGCGAATCCCGGCCGCTATTGAATCTGGTCAGCGAGCGGCCCGCGATGGTCGCACGGCAGTTGTGAACGCTGCCAACCAGGTTCTCAGCCCAACCGACGCGGCCGTCGCTATGGACGTTGAGTACGTTGCCGTGACTGATCCGCTCATGGGCCCCGCTCCCGAACGGGGCGAAGGCAGGTTGATCGTGACGGTAACTGTTGATGGGATCAGGCTGCTAGACAACGCCGCGATCACCCTCGGTGCCCAGCCGCAGCTGCCAACCGAAATTGATGAGCGAGTAGATCCACTTTCGGATTCCGGGCGTGCCAGCAGTTCTGAGAGGGCTACGTGAAACCATTAGTTCCGGGTCGACTTGTGAGTCCCGAACCAGGCTGGACGATTAGTGCCGACGTCATCGTCGTGGGCTCCGGGATCGGCGGATTAGCGACGGCCATGCATGCCCGCAGAGCTGGGCACCGGGTGTTGCTCGTGACCAAAGCTAAGGTTGATGAAGGATCGACCCGTTGGGCTCAGGGTGGTATCGCGGCTGCCCTTGCAGAAGACGATTCACCGGCCGAACACCTGACAGATACCTTGATTGCGGGGGCCGGGCTCTGTGATCCCAGCGCTGCCCAGGTCCTTGCCTACGAGGGCCCGGCCGCAGTTCGTCGGCTCATGCGGTGGGGTGCCGATTTCGATCTGGACGAGTCCGGCGCCCTCGCGCTCACCCGCGAAGGTGGCCATCATCGCGATCGGATTGCCCATGCTGGCGGTGATGCCACGGGCATCGAAATTATTCGAGCGCTGGTTAAAGCAGTCGCCGACGATCCAGATATCGAACTGATCGAGCATGCGCTCGTGCTGGATCTCTTGATGGATGCCGAAGGGGCGGCTCAAGGATTAACGTTGCACGTTATGGGTGAGGGTCAGCGCGATGGCGTTGGCGCGGCACTCGCACCTGCTGTCGTCCTAGCTACTGGTGGTATCGGGCAGGTATACGCCTCCTCCACGAACCCGTCAGTGGCGACCGGCGATGGCCTAGCTCTCGGGATTAGGGCTGGTGCCGAGGTCGCGGATATCGAGTTCGTCCAGTTTCATCCGACCGTGTTGTGGCTAGGCGGGGAATCAACTGGCCAGCAGCCGTTGATTTCTGAGGCGCTGCGGGGTGAGGGTGCGACTCTCGTTGACGACGAGGGCGACCGCTTCTTGGTCGGTGTACACGAGATGGCCGAACTTGCACCCCGCGATGTGGTGGCCAAGGCAATCATGCGCCGGATGCGCCAGACCGGACGTGATCATATGTGGCTCGATGCCCGCGCCTTTGACGAGGCAGTGTGGGAACGGCGCTTCCCCAACATTCGCGCAGCCTGTGTGGACCGTGACATTGATCCAACCCAAGAGTTGATCCCGGTTGTACCAGCTCAGCACTACGTCTCGGGCGGTCTCCTGGTTGATCTGCACGGACGCACCAGCATCCCCGGATTATTCGCTGTTGGTGAATGCGCCTGTACCGGCGTTCACGGGGCGAACCGACTGGCGAGTAACAGCCTGCTTGAAGGACTGGTCTTCGCCGATCGAATCGGATCAGTCTTGGCTGCAGGTTTGCCCACGCGCCGTGATCCAGAACCGTTGGGCGAACCTGCAGCGCTGTTGGGTCCTGCGCGCCGCGTCGCGATCCAACAGTCGATGACCGCCAACGTAGGTGTCCTGCGAACAGCCGGGTCGATTAACGCGACACTAGATACCCTCGATTCGATGCCGATCGACGACGCGGCTCAACCACATACGGCCGCGTGGGAGACGACAAATATTGCACTGGTTGCCCGTGTCCTGGCAGGTGCAGCGCTGATGCGCGAAGAGACCCGTGGCTCACATTGGCGAGACGACTTCGTTGACGTTGATAATGAACGTTGGCGAGTACGGATCGTTAGTCATCATGGTGAGACCCCAGAACTGTCCACCAGCACGCGCGATGTTGCACCGGGTCTCACGGGGCGTTCAGCATTGACTCAAGCGGCACGTTCGGCAGACAGTTCAGCTGTCAAGTCGGTAGCGGGTCAAAAGGGGCAGACGTGAATGCAATGATTCCTGGCGGATTGGATCGAAACGGGATCGACCAACGCGGTGAAGAGCTGGCCGCAGCGGGACTCGATGCTCGCGCGGTTCACGCACTCATCGATTGCGCCCTGGCCGAAGACCTAGCGGGTGGTGTCGATGTCACCACGATCGCCACAGTGCCAGCATCACAGCGCTCTCGACTCGATCTCACATCTCGGGTGACCGGCATCGTTGCCGGAGTTCCCGTCGCTGCGCTCGTCTTCCAGATTGTCGCTGCGCAAGCGCGTGGTGTCGTTGAGATCACCGAGTATCGCTCCGACGGCGATCGGGTGACACCTGGTGTCGTCGTGCTCTCGATCGTAGGTCGCACCCGCGAGCTGTTGACGGCGGAGCGAACGGCGCTGAACTTGATCGGACATCTATCCGGTGTCGCAACGGCGACCGCCGCGTGGGTGGGTGCACTCGGCGATTCCAAGACGCAGGTGCGCGATACCCGAAAGACGACGCCGGGCCTGCGCAGCATGGAGAAGTACGCGGTCCGATGCGGCGGGGGACTTAATCACCGGATGGCTTTATCCGATGCTGCATTGGTGAAAGATAACCATGTGGTCGCGGCCGGCGGGGTGGCTCAGGCATTCACGGCCGTCCGGGAACAGTTCCCTGGAGTCCCAGTGGAAGTCGAAGTGGACTCAATCGATCAACTGGCCGCCGTGGTGGCTGCGGGAGCGGATCTCGTGTTGCTGGACAACTTCACGATCGAGCAGATGGTTGAGGCGGCCTCGATCGTCGATGGTCGGGTCCTGCTTGAAGCATCAGGGGGATTGACCTTGGCAGATGCGCCAGCAGTTGGTGCAACTGGTGTCGACTACGTTGCCGTTGGCGCCCTCACCCACTCGGCGCCAGTCCTGGATATTGGCGCAGATCTGACGTCTCTGTAGGGGGCAGCAGAGATGAGGTTCTGCCATCAGGTCCCACCGAGGTCGCGCCGTCGCTGCTCGTGGGGGATCATTAAGGCGTGCTGCTAGCTATTGATGTAGGAAACACCAACACCGATATCGGGCTCTTTGCTGGTGATCGGCTGCAGATCTCTTACCGAACGCAAACCGATTCGCGCGCGACTGCTGATGAGATCGCGTTGACTTTTCGTGGTCTACTCGCTGATGATCCACCGGTCACCGGGGTTGCAGTTTGCTCAACAGTTCCTGCCGTCCTGCGGGAACTGCGGGAAATGCTCAACCGTTACTACCCGGATGTCCCGACAGTTGCCGTCGAGCCTGGTGTCAAAACCGGAGTAGGCGTACTGACTGATAACCCGAAAGAAGTCGGTAGCGACCGAATTATGAATACCCTCGCCGCCCATCATCTGTACGGGGGACCGTCCATTGTTGTCGACTTCGGGACCTCTACCAACTTCGATGTGGTGTCAGCAAAGGGTGAGTTCCTCGGTGGGGCGCTGGCTGCGGGAATCGAGGTCTCGGTCGAGGCACTAGCTTCCCGAGCAGCACAACTACGCAAAGTCGAGCTCGTGAAACCCCGATCTGTCATCGGAAAAAACACCGTGGAAGCCCTCCAGTCGGGAACCGTCTACGGGTTCGCTGGTCAGGTTGATGGACTCGTTCAGCGGATTATCACCGAGCTTGGGGGCTCTGTGAATGCCGTGATCGCGACCGGTGGGCTATCCAAAGTTGTCCGTGATCAGTCCGCGACCCTGACCGCCCACGAACCTGCTCTCACTCTTATCGGTCTGCGCTTGGTCTACGAGAAGAATCAGTCGGCATGAGTTCCGCACTTCCCATCGGGGGGAATACCTATGGCGATGTGACGATTCGTCGCGCGCGCACTAAGGACGTCGGCCGGATTCGCGAACTCGTCGATCTCTATTCCCAGAACCGGCGACTCCTTAGTAAAGCAACGGTGTCGCTATACGAGGATGTACCGGATTTCCTGGTCGCCGAGCGTGACGGCTACGTGGTCGGTTGTGGAGCCCTGCACGTGATCTGGGAGGACCTCGCCGAGGTCCGCACGTTGGGGGTCGATCCGGAACAAGCGGGACAAGGGGTCGGACGACTTTTGCTCGATGAACTCATCGTTCGGGCGCGACAGATTGGCGTCCAGCGAGTCTTTGTCCTGACCTTCGAGGTGGACTTCTTCCTTCGAGCGGGATTTGCCGAAATCGTCGGGACCCCCGTGGACCACCACGTCTTCGCTCAGCTTCTGCAGTCCTATGATGAAGGTGTGGCAGAATTTCTCGATCTTGAACGAGTTAAGCCGAATACCCTCGGTAATGCTCGTCTCCTTCTTATCCTGTAATCCCGGCAGCAAAATTGGCCGTGGCGCCACGTAGAAGCCTCAACGAGGACCGCTGTATTGGCTGGGACATTGATGAGAGAAGCTTGTGCGATGAGCTACCCACCGCAACCACCATCCCAGTTTAGTGACCCGCAATCTGGTCCGCCGCAAGCAGCGTTACCACCCGAGGCGCCGAGGCGCCCGTGGAACGTCACGCTGGTAGCGATCCTGGCTTTCCTTATCGGCCTGTTTGACGTAGCGATCGGCGTTGGCGCTCTGCTGTACCGAGATGACCTCCAATTGCAGGATCAGTTAGGTCTAAACTCGGCCAACGTCGTCATGTCTGGCGGTGTCCTGCTGGTGATCGGCGCGATCATTCTGCTGCTGTCTTTTGGGCTCTTTGGGGGATCGCGCCTGTCCCGCGGAGTGATCGCGCTCTTCTCTGTCCTACGGATCGCATTAGCGGCGATCGGCCTGATTTTGGCTATCGGTTCAAACGTCTGGAGCGTCTTTCTCGTCGAGATCGGCCTCGCAGTATTGATTCTCATCATGCTTTACGCGGGGAGCCGCACGAAGGCATTCTTCGCACGCGGCTAGTACCCGAAGTGAGTGGTGGCGCCTTTTCCCTGGGAGTGCGCGGCTCTCAGGACGGACTGACCTGCCGTTAGCTGCCGAGCGCGTCCGAAACGACCTCGAGGGCTTCTTCCTGTACGAGCGCCAGGTGCTCCTCGCCCTTGAATGATTCGGCGTAGATCTTGTAAACGTCCTCTGTGCCCGAGGGGCGAGCCGCGAACCAACTCGACTCCGTCGTCACCTTGAGACCGCCGATCGGCGCGTCATTGCCGGGTGCGCGGGTCAGCTTGGCGGTGATCGGTTCGCCCGCGAGTTCCGTTGCTGTCACCTGCTCTGGTGACAACTTGGCCAACACTGCTTTTTGTTCACGAGTTGCGGGGGCATCCACTCGAGCGTAGGCAGGGCTGCCGAACTCCTCAGTGAGCTTGCGGTATTGGGCGCTTGGGGATTCCCCTGTGACTGCCAGAATCTCCGAGGCCAGGAGGCACATGATGATGCCGTCCTTGTCGGTCGTCCAGACTTTGCCGTTGTGACGCAGGAAGCTCGCGCCAGCAGACTCTTCTCCACCGAAGCCAATCGAACCGTCGATTAAGCCCGGTACAAACCATTTGAAGCCAACCGGAACCTCGATCAGGGTCCGTCCCAGCGACGCGGCAACCCGATCGATCATCGATGATGAGACGAGGGTTTTGCCAATCGCGCAGCCATCCGGCCATCCGGGTCGGTTGCCGTATAGGTACTGAATAGCCACGGACAGGAAATGGTTTGGATTCATAAGTCCGCCATCGGGGGTGATGATGCCGTGCCGGTCAGAATCTGCATCGTTACCGGTGGAGATTTGGAAGCTGTCCTTATTGGCAATCAGCGAGGCCATCGAGTTCGGGCTTGAGCAATCCATCCGGATCTTGCCGTCCCAGTCCAGGGTCATGAAGCCGAACTGCCGGTCAAAGGTCGGATTAATGACCGTCAAATCGATATTCAAGCGCTCAGCGATCGCGCCCCAGTAGTTCACACTCGCACCACCGAGTGGGTCTGCGCCGATCCGAATCCCGGCATCGCGTACGGCGTCCACATTCACGACATTTGGTAGGTCGTCGATATAGGTCTCGAGAAAGTCGTAGTTCTGGGTCGTGTCAGCCGTGCGCGCCTTCGCCCAGGTTGTGCGCTTAACGGCGGTCAGGCCGCTGGCAACGATCTGGTTCGCACGGTCCTGTACCCACTTCGTGATGTCAGTGTCGGCTGGTCCGCCATTAGGTGGGTTGTACTTGAAACCACCGTCGTAAGGCGGATTGTGCGACGGCGTGATGACGATGCCGTCGGCAAGACCGGGCTGCCCAGAGTTGTTGTAGACGAGAATGGCGTGGCTGATAGCTGGTGTCGGGGTAAACGAGTCCCCGGGATCCAGGCGTACCTCCACGTCGTTGGCCGCGAGTACCTCGAGCGCCGTCACATAGGCAGGTTCGCTCAAGGCGTGGGTGTCCATTCCCATGAATAGCGGACCGTCAATTCCTTGAGCGCTCCGGTACTCGACGATCGCTTGGGTCGTGGCTGCAATGTGGTCGTCGTTGAACGCACTGTTTAGCGAGCTACCGCGGTGTCCAGATGTCCCAAAAGTCACCTGTTGTTCCGGGATCGAGACGTCTGGGTGGAGTGCGTAGTAGCTCGTGATGAGACGAGCAACATCGGTGAGATCTTCGGGTAGCGCTGGGGTTCCCGCCCTGGGGTGATTAGCCATGGCCCCATCCTGGCGCGGATACCAGGGGTAGGTCTACCTGAAGGTCACCCGGTGGTCATTACCGCGGGAGTTTCGCCCTGGGCGAAGTCGAACCCCTTGCGGAACATATCGGCGACAGGAGAGGTTAGTAGGACAACGGGCGAATCGGCTAGCTGACGTCGCAACAAAGCTGGCCAATGCGTTAGCTAACCGCATCCTGCGTATCGGTAATCCCAGATATGCGGGTAACTGCAGATATGGCTGTCGAACTGGCAGCCCCAGCAGGTACGGTTGGTCATCTAAGTGAGGGAGTGACGATGTTCGAGAGATTTACTGACCGAGCCCGACGCGTTGTCGTGCTGGCGCAAGAAGAAGCCCGCATGCTCAACCACAACTACATCGGTACCGAGCACATCCTGCTCGGCCTCATCCACGAAGGCGAAGGCGTCGCCGCCAAATCCCTCGAAAGTATGAACATTTCGCTGGAGGCCGTGCGCCACCAGGTCGAAGAGATCATCGGGCAGGGACAGCAGGCACCGAGTGGACACATTCCATTCACGCCGCGCGCCAAGAAGGTGCTTGAGCTGTCACTTCGTGAGGCGCTCCAGCTTGGCCACAACTACATCGGTACTGAGCACATCCTGCTCGGCCTGATCCGCGAGGGTGAGGGCGTCGCTGCCCAAGTGCTGGTGAAGCTCGGGGCAGACCTGAACCGGGTCCGCCAGCAGGTCATCCAGTTGCTCAGTGGCTACCAAGGCAAAGAGCCAGCGACTGCCGGCGGCCCACAAGAGGGCACCCCGTCTACCTCGCTGGTCCTCGATCAGTTCGGGCAGAACCTCACACAGGCCGCGCGCGACTCTAAACTGGATCCGGTTATCGGCCGCGAGAAAGAGATCGAGCGCGTTATGCAGATACTGAGTCGCCGCACCAAGAACAACCCGGTACTGATCGGCGAACCTGGTGTCGGTAAGACAGCAGTCGTTGAGGGCCTCGCACAGATGATCGTGCGCAATGAGGTCCCTGAGACGCTGAAGGATAAGCAGCTCTACACCCTCGATCTCGGTGCGCTGGTCGCTGGTTCTCGCTACCGCGGTGATTTCGAAGAGCGGCTAAAAAAGGTGCTCAAGGAGATCCGCACTCGTGGCGACATCATTGTGTTCATCGATGAGATGCACACGCTGGTGGGCGCCGGCGCCGCTGAAGGTGCCATTGACGCTGCCTCGATCCTGAAGCCGATGCTCGCCCGTGGGGAGTTGCAGACCATCGGTGCCACGACCCTGGATGAGTACCGCAAATACGTTGAGAAGGATGCGGCCCTTGAACGTCGGTTCCAGCCGATCCAGGTCCACGAGCCCTCGCTCGCACACACGATCGAGATCCTCAAGGGTCTACGCGATCGCTATGAGAATCACCACCGCGTCACGATTACCGATCAGGCGCTGGTTAGTGCAGCGACATTCGCTGATCGGTACATCAATGATCGCTACTTGCCGGATAAGGCAATCGACTTGATTGACGAGGCTGGTGCACGCCTGCGGATTCGTCGGATGACTGCTCCGCCGGATCTACGAGAATTCGATGACCGAATTGCGGCAGTACGCCGCGAGAAGGAGTCCGCAATTGATTCCCAGGACTTCGAGAAGGCAGCGAGCCTGCGCGATGATGAAAAGAACCTGATCGCCGACAAGGCGACCCGCGAGGAAGAGTGGAAGGCGGGCGATCTTGACGTCGTCGCCGAGGTGGATGAGGAGATCATTGCGGAGGTGCTCGCTGTGGCCACCGGTATCCCGGTCTTCAAGTTGACCGAGGAAGAGAGTCAACGACTGCTGAAGATGGAAGATGAACTCCACCGTCGGGTGATTGGCCAAGAGCAGGCAATCCACGCTCTGTCACAGGCAATCCGTCGTACCCGAGCCGGGCTGAAGGATCCCAAGCGTCCTGGTGGCTCATTTATCTTCGCCGGTCCATCCGGTGTCGGTAAGACTGAGCTCTCTAAGACCCTTGCCGAGTTCCTCTTCGGTGACGAGGATTCACTCATTTCCCTGGATATGAGTGAATTCAGTGAGAAGCACACGATCTCGCGGCTATTCGGTTCACCTCCCGGGTACGTCGGCTACGAAGAGGGCGGCCAACTGACGGAGAAGGTACGCCGTAAGCCGTTCTCGGTTGTTCTATTCGACGAGGTCGAGAAGGCTCACCCGGATATCTTCAACTCTCTGTTGCAGATCCTGGAAGATGGCCGACTGACTGACTCCCAAGGTCGTGTCGTGGACTTCAAGAACACAGTCATCATCATGACGACCAACCTTGGTACTCGGGATATCTCCAAGGGCCAAGGTCTTGGATTCGGCAATGGTGTCGACGAGAAGTCCTCTTACGAGCGGATGAAGACCAAGGTTAATGATGAGCTCAAACAACATTTCCGTCCTGAGTTTCTTAACCGGATTGACGACATCGTTGTCTTCCACCAGTTAACGCGAGACGAGATCATTGTGATTGTCGATCTGATGCTGGCGAAACTTGATGAGCGGCTCCGGGATAAAGACATGGGCATTGAGCTCACGTCGGAGGCAAAGCAGGCACTCGCTGACCGTGGCTACGACCCTGTCCTGGGAGCTCGCCCGTTGCGTCGCACGATCCAACGCGATATCGAGGATTCGCTATCGGAGCGAATCCTGTTTGGCGAGGTGAAACCAGGTGAGATTGTGCTGGTGGATGTTAAGGGTGTTGGTGACGATCTAGAGTTCACATTCAAGGGTGAAGAGAAGCCGACCCTGCCTGACACTCCGCCAGTTGAAGCCGAGGCCGAAGCTTCCGAGTAGTCCGCCCTGTTACCGCAATCATGATCGCAGAACCCGCCGCTGATAGCGGCGGGTTCTGCGCTTTGGGGAGAGAGTTGCGAGGCAGGAAAAGGTCCATGCCGCTAGTTTGGGGCAATGTCTTGGTAGATGAAGATGGAACCTTCCGGCAACGTCAGTGCGTTGCAGATCATGGGACGGTTCGGCGTGGTCGGCATAGCATTGGTTTGCGTCCAACTCGACACCGTTCAAAGCGTCGTCAAGGAGTCGCAAGCTGGAGTTGCCGCTGGAGTTCTCCTTACGATGATTATCTCCCTCGGCGGGGTCGCAGTCGTGATTGCTTCGGCCACGATCGAGGCAGTTGGTGAGGGAGTTCCGAGCCAGTCGGCGACGACCGCCACTCTGTTAAGTTGGGCGGCGCTGGTCGGCATCCTCGGGGTGATCTTTGGTGCGATGCAATGGAAGAATGCCGAGGTTCCGGAGGCCGTATCCGAGACCACTCCCGCAACCTAATGCGGGAGCCGATACCGACTGTTTGCAATCTGCTCGACCAGTCCATCTGTCACCAGCGACTCAAGGCACCGTCGGCGCTGATCAGCTAGCGGCCAACAACTGGCCAGATTGTCGTAGGTGAGCCCGACGTGGTCGCTCGCGCGCAGGGCGGCCAACAGCTTTCCGCGCACCTGCCGGTCTGTGCCGTCGAATCGGGGTTGTTTGCGCGGTGCGTTCTCGCTGGCCGGCTGCCCCGCAGCAAGCCAGGCGCAGCGATCTCGGATCGGACAGGCCGGGCAATCCGGAGAAGTCGCCGTGCAGACGAGTGAACCGAACTCCATCGAAGCAACGGCCCAATCTGCAGCCTCGGGTCCGTCGATAGGGGTGAGTTCATCCGCGAGTAGTCGCTCGGCCTTGGTAGCACCGCTACTCGATGGCCGTTCAATGCCGGCGAAGACTCGGGCAAAGACGCGGCGAATGTTGGTATCAAGCACGATAGTTCTTCTTTGGTAGGCGAAGGCCGAAACTGATGCTGCGGTGTAGTCGCCAACTCCTGGCAGTGCGATGAGGTCGGCATAATCCGGCGGAACGCGCCCATCGAATTTGTGACAAATCGCGATTGCGGCATCGCGTAACCAGAGCGCACGCCGCGGGTAGCCAAGTGTTCCCCAGGCTCGGATGACGTCGGCGGGTGACGTGTCGGCCAGCGCGCATGGAGTTGGCCACCGCTGTAGCCACTGCTCCCATGCCGGGGCCACTCGGGCGACCGGCGTCTGTTGAGACATCACCTCGCTGACAAACACACCCCATGGCGTGGTTCCGACCGTTCGCCAAGGAAGCTCGCGTGCGTTGCGGACATACCATGTGAGGATTTCGCGTCGTGTCGATTCCACGTCAGCTGCGTTCATCATCATCCCCAGTATCCCCTGCCGAGGATAACTGTGCGTACACAACCTACTGGGCGTAATAGTTACCAGGAAGAATCTGTTGCTGATCAATTTCGGGGATTCGTGAATCTGTCATCGTTGACGTTTTCCGTCTACAGGTGTGGCAGCTGCTTTCTGACATGGGCGCAGTCGAGCAGCGAACGAGGCGGGAGGTATCGGTATTGAGCGGGCAAAGGTCCGATACTGAGTTAACTGGTTAACTGTGCGCCACCAGATGTGAGCGGTGAGTAAAGGTTGCAAAGCAGTCGGCTAACGACACGAGGAAATCATGGGTCTGCTGACCACTCACACGGGTCTTAGTTGTTAGCGTGGCCGCCGTGAGCACCGTAGTGAACCCAATCGGACCCGAAGAACCCGCAACCTACTGGCGTCGTCGACTGCTTATCGGGCTCGGTGCACTTGTCGTCCTGATAGTGCTCTTCCTTGTACTGCGCTCGTGCGGAGCGGATACAACCCCGACGGCTGCCCCATCCTCCGCTCAGCCGAGCGCCTCTGTGAGCGTCTCGACAGCGGATCCCGCCGAGACGGCAAAAACAGGGGTTGGGTGTGCCGATACGGATATCGAGGTCACAGTCGAGACGGACAAGGGCACGTCTTTTCCAGCAGGGTCGCCTATAACCTTCACCATGTCGATCAAGAATGTTTCGGATTCGGCATGTGACCGCAATGTTGGAACGAAGCCGAATACGGTTTTGGTGGAGATGAGCGGTGAGCGAGTCTGGTCCAGTGACGATTGTGCACCCGCGGGCCAGGACAACATCAAGTCGATCAACCCGGGCGATGCATACCAGCTCAATGCCACGTGGGATCAGAAGCTCAGCCAAGTTGGTTGCCCTGCAGGGGAGCCAACAGCGAAATCAGGTCGCTATGACGTGACAGGGATCAACGACGAGGTGAAAAGCACATCAGTCCCGTTCACGATCAGCTAGCACGCGACCTATCTGAACGTAGATTCGACGAGTCGCGCTAGTCCTTCTCTGATCGCTAGTGCCCGTGTTCCACCAATACCCTCTACTGCCTTTAACTCGTCAGCGGTAGCTGTGAGCAGGCCTTGGGTATCACCGAAGTAGTCAACGAGGCGGTCGGCCGCGAACTCAGGAAGCCGGGGAACGCGCGCCAGTACGCGGTAGCCGCGCGGTGTAAGCCTGGAGTCAAGCACAGTGGCGTCGGTGCCTAGTCCAAAAGCGGCAGCGATCCGCTCAAGGTCAAGCAGTTCGCTGGCCGACAGCGTTTCGAGTTCTGCCAGAGCTGAATCGACGAGGGTGGAGTCGGGGACGCTATCGCGGGTAATGAGAACACGGTCGTCGGCGACGCCAGCGACTAGTTCAGCATGTTGTAGCGACAGCAACCGCCCTTCTGAACCCAGCTCGATGACGTCGGCGGAGATCTCGCTGCCGATCCGCCGCACCATCTCGATTCGTTGAGCCACGACCACGACATCGCGGACCGTGACTGCATCTTTGAGCTCAAGTTCGAACAGGACACTGGAGACCTCATCCAGGCGGTCCTTGTAGCGCTCCATCGTTGCCAAAGCTTGATTGGCCCGACTTAAGATCGCTGCTGATCCTTCGACTTCGTGGCGGTGACCGTTCACGTAGATCGCGACCGTGCGCATCGATTGACTAACCGAGACCACGGGAAAAGAGGTCTGTTGAGATACCCGGTCTGCAGTCCGGTGCCGAGTGCCGGTCTCCTGGGTTGGAAGTGAGCCATCGGGAAGTAGCTGAACGGCCGCGCGGATGATGCGGGTGCATTCGGTATTGAGAACGATTGCACCGTCCATTTTCGCTAGTTCTCGTAAGCGGTTAGCGGTGAACTCGACATCGATATTGAATCCGCCGCCGGTCATGACCTCAACAACGTCGTCGTGACCAAGCACCACGAGCGCGCCAGTGTCCCCGTTAAGAATGCGAGCGAAACCGTCCCGCAGCGCGGTGCCGGGGGCGATGGCGGCGAGTGTTGGCAAGAACAGCGCTGCATCGGGGGCGCTGGTTAGGTGGTCCGATGTCACAGCCGTCATCTTTCCACCGTCCGCGCTTGGGGTGCGAGTTGGCCGCCTCCCTGACCGGTTTCAATGAGGGACGCGGAATGCCGCATCGATAGCGGAGCGCAAATCGGGCGCTTCGTAGACCTTGATGCCTTCTGGTACCTCACCGGGATCGCGCGAGACGATGGCATGGGTGAAGCCCAATCGGGCTGCCTCCGCGAGCCGTCGGGGAGTTCCGGCAACGCGGCGCACCTCACCAGCGAGGCCAACCTCTCCGATGATGATCGTGCCAGTGGGAACCGGCTGGTCGCTGAGTGCACTGGCGACGGCGACGGCCACTGCCAGATCGGCCGCTGGCTCGTAGACTTTCACTCCGCCGACAGTCGCGGTGTAGGTATCGTGGGTCGACAAACCGATTCCGGCTCGGCGCTCTAGCACAGCCAGGACCATCGCGACCCGCGCTGAATCCAAACCGCTCGTCGCTCGGCGGGCTGATCCGGGTGTGGTTGGATCCACCAGTGCCTGCACTTCCGTGACCAGCGGGCGGGTCCCCTCCATTGCGACAGTGATCGCAGTCCCCGATACCGGAGCTGATCGCCGGGTAATAAATAGCTCGCTGGGATCTGGGAGTTCACGGATCCCAGCGTCTGACAAGTCGAAGCAGCCGACTTCGTCAGCTGGACCAAAGCGATTCTTCTGGGCACGAACCAGTCGCAGCCGGGCATGGCGATCGCCTTCAATATTGACCACCACATCCACGAGGTGTTCCAGCATCCGCGGTCCGGCAACTGACCCTTCCTTGGTGACGTGCCCGACTAAGATAGTGGCGATTCCGCGCGTCTTGGCAACCCGAATCAAGACCCCGGCAACCTCTTTGACCTGGGCGACTCCGCCGGGAGCGCCGTCGGCATCCGCGGCGGCGATTGTCTGGATCGAATCAACGACTATCAGCCTCGGTTTGACCTGTTCAATGTGGGTCAGCACGGCTGCAAGATCGTTTTCAGCCGCAAGAAAAAGCTGCTCGTGTAGGGCGTTCACGCGTTCAGCACGCATTCGGACCTGCGCTGTTGACTCCTCTCCGGTGATGTAGAGAACGGGACCACGGACCGCGCTCTTAGCGCAAACTTCGAGAAGCAGCGTGGACTTACCCACACCCGGTTCACCGGCGAGCAAGATGACCGCTCCGTCGACGATTCCTCCGCCCAGGACGCGATCAAGTTCGCCCAGTCCTGTGGGCGTGGCAACCGCCTGTCGCAGATCGACTGAGCTGATGGGAATTGCAGGCGCTGAGACTGCACCGGCGACTAGTGATTTCGCGCGCGGCGCCCCGACCTCCGCGACACTGCCCCAGGTTTGGCACTCACCGCAGCGACCAACCCACTTCAACGTTGTCCAGCCGCACTCCGTGCAGCGGTGGGTCTCACGCTCTTTGGTCGACGTTTTGGCCATGAGCTGACCTTACGTGGGTTCACCGACATCTCAGAGGTGCGAAATCCGCTAGGTGTGCGAACAGAAACCATCCGCGGCCGTAGGGTGAGAGCCCATGGAACCTTTACGCGCTGAGCTTCTCACTCGGATTTGCCAGGGTGATCAGGAAGCTTTTCGCGAGGTATTTGCCCCGTCTCTGGATGCCTGCTTTTCTTTGGCCGTTAGTGAATGTCGGGGCGATCACTCGCTCGCCACCCAGATAACCCGAGCCGGGTTCCTGCTGGCCTGGGCACGGGTTCGTGTGGCCTCCCCAGCCAAAGATCCAGCAGACTTCGATATCTGGCTCCTCGCAGTCGTGCGCTACGAGGGTCGAAATCAGATGAGTAAAGTGAAGAAGTCACGAGATTTGGAGATGTCGACGTCACAACCGACGCACTCCAGTTCCTCCGATCTCCGGGGATTGATCAATACCGCGTTCATCGGTATGACCTCGAATGAGCGGGAGATCCTAGATCTGACTATTCGGCAGGGATTGGACGCTGAAGCGGCTTTGCGCGTTACGGGGAATTCGTGGCACAAGTCTCGAGGAGCCACCGAACTCATCGCCGAGGTCCAGGAGAAGTTCGCCGTGACAGTGGCTGCCAGCGTGCTGTTTGACCAAGAGTCGCAGTGTTCTGAGCGGGATAGAGATGTTGGTTCCGACCGGGGGCTTAATCCGCTTACTCGGCAGCGATTGATGCGGCACCTTCGCCGATGTTCGACCTGCGGTGCCGCTCTGGACGTAGCCTCAGATGCAATCGCGACCCAGGGCCTGCCGATGCTGGTAGCCCCGCTGGAACTACGTGCCGAACTGTTCGAGGAATCACCTCAGGTAGCGGCCCCCGAGGCGACCGGGGGCGTAGCTTTCGACCGGACATTCGCCGGCCCGGCAGGAGGTCACGAGGGCGATGTGAGCTACCTAGGATTGGGCGCAACGGGGATCGCCCCACTGTCGGTTTGGGAACAGGCAAAACGATTAGACAAGGCCAGGGCGCCTTATGGTGCCGATGGCTGGCCACCTGCAAAGCTGCCCGGTAGGCTTCGGCGCCTGATCGGAAAGGCGACCGGTTAGCGTGGATCAGCAGGATGTGGTGCAACAACTGGCTGCGTGGCCACGCGGTGTTCGCACAGCTGTACCGCAACGGCGTAGGCCAGCGGCCCCATCAGCTCTGTGAGGGTGTCGCGCTCGCTGATATATACCGGATCCGGCCCGACGTGGGCTTCAGTGTTCCCTGAGCAGTACCAGTTCAAGTCATGGCCGCCAGCCCCCCAGCCGCGACGATCGAATTCGCTGATCACGACGACAGATTGTTCGGATCCATCGGGATAGTTGCGATTTTCAAATGATCGTCGGATCGGTAGCTGCCAGCAGACATCGGGTTTGGTCTCTAAGGGTTTGCGACCCTCGGCCAAGGCGAGGTTGTGTAAGGCGCAGCCCTTAGCTCCGTCGAAGTCCTGGCGATTCGAAAAGATGCAGGCCCCGTCAACAACGCGCGTCTGTTTGTCACCGTCTTGATCTTTC
>JBLHZE010000001.1:0-22343 GCA_047631015.1 Actinomycetes bacterium | reverse complement strand
GGACCGATTTTGGTGTCTGCCAACGCGAAGTATTCCGCCGACCACGGTGAGTTAGCCCAAATCAGAGCAACCGCTGCCGCCACCAGCAGAATCGCACCCCCGATCGTCTCGTTGCGCAGGGATTCAAGGACTGCGCGCGGGACTGTTCGTGCCGGGGTGGGAGTGGATGCCATGGGCCTATCCGATCACATCGCGTTTAGGGGCTCAGCGTGCCTAGACAATCGGACCCCGCCGGAGCCGTATTTGCCGTCGACCTAATCGTCGTTCGCGCCGGGTGCGGCTAGCCCATCAGCGATGAGACCCATCACGGCTGGATCGGCTAGGGTTGACATATCTCCCAGACTGCGGTTCTCGGCAACATCGCGTAGGAGCCGACGCATGATCTTGCCCGAGCGCGTCTTGGGAAGTTCCTTGACGATCAGTACTTGGCGGGGTTTCGCGATCGGCCCGATCTCTTTGGCCACGTGCGCACGCAACTCATCTACGGTCGATTCGGAGACTTCTGCGTGCTCGCGCAGAATCACGAACGCAACGATTGCCTGCCCAGTTGTCTCGTCGTTGGCTCCGACGACGGCGGCTTCGGCTGTGGCCGGATGGGAGACCAGCGCAGACTCGACCTCGGCAGTGGAGATGCGATGACCGGAGATGTTCATCACATCATCGACTCGACCGAGCAGCCAGGTCGCGCCGTCTGAGTCGTACTTTGCTCCGTCGCCCGCGAAGTAGACCCCCGGCCAGCGCGACCAGTACGTCTCGACATAACGCTCGGGATCGCCCCAGATGCCGCGCAACATCGATGGCCACGGTTCGTCCAGGATCAGGTAGCCGCCCTCACTATTGCCGACCGGTATCCCTGCATCGTCGACGATCTTGGCGCTGATTCCAGGAAGGGCCCGCATCGCTGAGCCCGGTTTGCATTCGGTAACTCCAGGCAGTGGGCTGATCATGATGGCGCCGGTTTCGGTTTGCCACCAGGTGTCCACGATCGGGCAGCGGTCGGATCCGATGACGGATCGGTACCACATCCAGGCTTCGGGATTGATTGGTTCGCCAACACTGCCCAGGAGTCGTAGAGACGACAGGTCGAACTGTTGCGGGATCGCTTTCCCCCATTTGGAAAACGTTCGGATGGCGGTGGGTGCGGTGTAAAGGATCGTGACGCCGTACTTCTCGATGATCTCCCACCACCGGCCCTTATGGGGGCTATCAGGGGTTCCTTCGTATAGAACCTGGGTGGCGCGGTTTGCTAGGGGGCCGTAAACGACGTATGAGTGTCCGGTGATCCAGCCGACATCGGCTGTACACCAGAAGACATCGGAGTCTGCCTTGAAATCGAACACGTTGTAGTGGGTGTACGAGGTCTGAGTGAGGTAGCCGCCCGAGGTGTGCAGGATCCCCTTCGGGGCACCGGTGGTGCCGGAGGTGTAGAGGATGAAGAGTGGATGCTCGCTGTCGAAGAACTCCGGATCGTGTGTGGTGGACTGCCGACCTACGAAGTCATTCCATTTGATATCTCGCGGCGTCCAGTCCACAGTCTGCCCAGTGCGCTCAACGACCAGGACGTTCTCGACGGACGGCGTATTTGTGACCGCTTCGTCGACGGCAGGTTTGAGAGCTGCTGCCTTACCGCGACGGTAACCGCCATCGGAGGTGATAACGAGTTTCGCTTCGGCATCGTTGATCCGGCTGCGAAGTGCCTCAGCGCTGAATCCGCCGAAGATCACCGAATGTGCAGCACCGAGGCGGGCGCAGGCCAGCATGGAGATCACCGCTTCGGGAATCATCGGCAGGTAGATCGCGACCCGGTCCCCGGCCTGGATCCCGAGTTCGGTTAAGGCATTTGCCGCTTGGCAAACCTCATCCTGCAGCTGCTGGTAAGTGATAGCGCGGGAGTCCCCAGGCTCACCCTCGAAGTGGATAGCCACCTGATCGCCGTATCCGTCGCTGACATGTCGATCAACACAGTTCACTGAGACGTTGATTTTGCCGCCAACGAACCAGCGTGCGAACGGAGCATCGGCCCAGTCCAACGCTAGATCCCATTGCTGATCCCAGGCGAGCCGACCTGCCTGCTCTTCCCAAAAGGCAATTCGGTCAGCATCGGCCTGGCCGTATAGTGCTGGCTGAGCGTTTGCCTGCGCTTTGAACTCCTCGCTGGGGGCAAAGACGCGGCGCTCATGAAGAAGATTCTCTAAACCGTCAAATGTCACATGCAAAACCTATCGTTCAGGCAGAATAACCTCTATCCACCCCGCGGAATCAACCGAAGTCTTTTCAAGCGTTGACGCCTTGGGTGTGGTTCGGATTAAAGTCTTCGCCTAGCGCAGGGACCCACAACCAGGAGTTGAAGTCGCATGAGCCGCCGTCCACTGATCGCCCTCGTCGTTGCCGCGGTGGTGATCGTTGGCGTTGTCGCTCTCCTGCTCCCGGGCAACGATGCGCCGACCGCATCCGCGCCCATCGAGGGCACGGCGAAGCTGCTCAATCCAGACGCTCCGGCTGAGGTTGACGACTCGGGTGTGACAACACCACCTGAGTCGCAGCCGGAGTTCCAAATCCAGAAGCTGGCACCTGGTGAAAAGCCACCGCAGTTCGTCGTTGTCTCGTTTGATGGCGGTGTCGAGAGCAAGTCCGGTCTCATGCAGCGCTACCTCGATACGGCCAAGAAGGTGGATGGCCGGTTCTCGTTTTATATCTCCGGGGTCTACCTGCTGCCTGATAACAAGATGAAGAACAACTACTCGCCACCGGGAAAGCCGCGAGGAACCTCAGATATCGGCTTCGCTGATCCCGGTCTCGTTGGGTTGCGGATCGACACCTTGAGTGAGGCATGGAATGCCGGTCACGAGATCGGTACCCACTACCTTGGGCACTTCTGCGGTGCAGGCGGCGTCGGTAGCTGGACGACAGCGCAGTGGTCGAGTGAGATCGAGCAGTTCAATACGATTATGGATGACTGGCGGACCTTCAACCCGCAAGCAGTCGAAGCCGGTCCGCTGCCGTTTAACTCCTCCGTCGTCAAGGGTGGCCGCACGCCGTGCCTGGAGGGGAAACGTCCGGCAATGTACAAAGCATTCAAGAAAGCCGGCTACACCTATGACACCTCTAACCCGGGGACGCTGCGCTGGCCACAACAGCTGAAGAACACACTGTGGGATATCCCGCTGCAGAGCATCAAACTCGAAGGAACGAAGTACGGCACGCTCTCGATGGACTACAACTTCCTGGTGAACCAAAATGACGGTAAGCAGACGGCGTCGAAGGAGAAGTGTCAGCAGATCGAGGATCAGACCTATACCGCGTACGAGGATGCTCTGCGCGCAGTTCGGGACGGTAACCGTGCACCGCTGATTCTTGGAAACCATATGAACGACTGGGTATGTGGGGCGTACACCCAGGCTCTCACCCGGTTTATGGTCGATACGAAAGAAAAGAACAGCGACGTGCAGTTCATCTCGACCCTGGACCTGGTGAACTTCATGGATGCGCAGGACCCTGCCGTTCGCGACGAGCTCCAGGCCCGTCCCACGCAGGCTCAGTAGTAACTCCCGCCGTGGCCCAGGACTTTATCTCGCCGCTCGCCGAGCTGTCAGGAGTTTCGGACTCGATTGCCAATGCGCGCGACCGAGTGGACGCCTTGCTCTGGGATCGCTCGCTGCGGGCAAAAGGACCCGCGCTGCGAGTAGAGGTATCCCGGCACAACGCCCGGGCATCGGCCGCTATTGACGGAATCGATATCTCTATGTCCGCATGGTCTTCCGGAGACGCGTTCGATGATTCGCCGATCGGGCGGGCTGCGGCCGGCGTATGGCGTCTCGAGGAATCGCTGCGAGACCAAATGACTGTGTGGTCAACAGCGCCAATGCAATCCCTCGCTCGGATGCATTCGGTTGTTGCAGCCGACGTTGTCGACGATCCCGATCGGCTGGGTCGCCCTCGCGAGGGAAGCGAGGTTAACGACCCGCTGCGGATCAAGGCTTTGCCCGATGTTAATTCCATGAAGATCCGGTTGTCGGGGCTTGCCGAGATTGCGACATCAGATTCGGGTGCACCGGCAATCATCGAGGCCGCGATCATTCACGGCGAGATTGTGGCGCTTCGGCCATTCGAGTGGGGGAGCGGACTCGTGGCGCGAGCGGCAATGCGGGTGGTGCTGGCAGCCCGAGGCGTTGATCCCGATCTACTCGTGATGACCGACGCGGCGATCTACTCTATTGGTCGCCCGGCGTACGTTGATGCCGTTCGGGCATATGTCTCTGGAACCCCCGATGGGGTCGCGCGGTGGATCAGATTCTGCGCGGAATCGGTTGCTGTCGGCGCCCGACTAAGTGCAGACCGGCTTGCCGAAATCCCAGCGTAGCTGCGGGACGTCGGTGGTGCAGGACCGCGAACACCGGCGAAACGGCGGGAGCCCCCGCCAAGGCGAGGGCTCCTCAATACGCGCCGGGTGCAGCGATCATGCGTGCGCTATGCGGCCTCTAAGGACCGTACCCGTACGTGGGTTGTACGCCGCGTGGGTGCTGTTCCCAGTGCTTGCGACCTATTGGTCGTTCACAATCTCTGTCTACTCCTTTTCCGTCGCGGTGTCATCCCCCGAAGGGACCATCTTCGACGGTTCACGCGGTCCTTCGTGTTGAGCCGCGTCAGCCTGTTCAACGAAGCCGGTGGGCGGCGTACCAGGCGAGCCCAAGTGCAGCGGCGCCTGCTGCTACACCAGCAGCGCGGTTTCGATTGTGCGTCTCACGGGCAGCCATACCGACCGGCTTGCGGAAGTCCAGAACCGGCCACACCCTGTCTTTGGCTAGTGCGCGCAGTTCCTTGTCCGGATTAGTTGCGACGGGATGGCCGACCACATCCAGCATCGGAACGTCGGTAATCGAATCCGAGTACGCGAAACACTGCTCGAGGTCGTAGTCGTTGTCGGCAGCGAGAGCACGGATCGCGTCGGCTTTCCCCTCGCCGTAGGCATAAAAGAGGACTTCGCCGGTGTACATCCCGTCCTCGATCGCAACTTGGGTACCGATCGCCTTGTCGGCGCCTAGTAGCTCGCAGATCGGCTCGATGATCTCGGTCCCAGAGGAGGAGATCACCACCACATCGCGACCTGCCGCATGGTGCTCGTCGAATAGCTGCAGCGCCTCGGAGTAGACGATCGGCTCGATGACGCTTCCCAGCGCTTCCCGGGCGATCTCCTTGACCTGGTCGACTTCCCACCCTTTAACCATCTCCGACATGGAGATGCGCATCTGGTCCATCTGGTCGCCGGTTGCCCCGGCAATTAGGTAGACGGATTGGGCGTACGCGCTGCGGAGCAGATCTTTACGGCTGATCATTCCGCTTTGATGCAGAGGTTTGGCGTAGGCAAGTGTGCTCGACTTGGCGAGCAAGGTCTTGTCAAGATCGAAGAATGCGGCGGCATTCGCCATATTCCGTACCTCCTGTCTGTGGTGGGTAAAATTCCATCCCACCGAAAACGGACAATGACACCCAACACGACGGGCAAACTGCGCTGACTGACGCGCAATGGTCTGTCAGCGACCCGCCGCAGGGTAAATGCAAATGTAGTGCGTCGGGTCGCCAAAGGAAAGTTCGCGGCGACCCTCGGAGTCGACAAGGTAGCCCAGCTGCCCGACGGGGAAGTGTGGCTAGTAGATCGGTCTACCGCAATTGGGCTACCCGTGGGGTGGGGCCGTCAAGTTTGACGACAAACGGGGTCACATTACGGATCTAGATCACCTAGTGGATCGGATTGAAAAGCACCGAGAATCGCTTCGAGCTTGCCTTTTTTTGGCCGATCGATTGACGCGTCGACGAGCTGCCAGTTTATGAAGATAGTTCGTCGCTGGCGCTAACGAAGCCAACTGAGAGTGGATTTATTTCCACTCCCAGAGTCCCCAGGTCGCTTCTCCCGTGGCGTCGACATCCCACTCGTAAGCCATCGCGACATTGTTGAGGGAAGACAGTGAAGGTGCAGCAGTTTCAAAGTAGGCGACGCCCCTAAATGAGAAACCGCCCTCAGCTGTAGGGGATCCCGTACCAGTAGCTCTAAACGTGGCTACTCCGTCGCCTGCCATGACCACGCCAGCGTTTGGGCACTCGCCGTAGAATGAGCCATCAGCTCTCATCGTCGCAGCGTACGTGGAGAAGACGGTGACGTCGGTCCCAGCAATGATTCCAGACAGGCCAGAGGCAGCCGTCTCAAATGACGGCGCGCCATCCACGGCTGGCAGCGCTTTCATCGTCGTGGCACCTGTCACAGAACCTACGTTTTCACCCAACATAATTTCTCCCTCAATTAAGTACACGGTTAGTTGCTCTCGGCCACACTGTCTCCAGAATATGAGGTCCACGCAACCCGAGATTTCGCGACGCCGCGGCGGGATCACGTCGAGGACAAACCAGTCATAGAAAAGCACGCTCCACCACGTCCGTCATTACCCACAGTCAAGCTGGTCAATAGTCCGTCCGTCTCCTGTCGTTAGCGCCTGCCCAGTTGTCCACAGATCTTTGGCGCACTAATCGCTGTCCACAAGCCCGATGCATTAGACGAATCCCTGGGCGGGATTCGCGCGACTATTCCCACATGATGGCGACGGTAGAATCTCGCGGTGCCGGTTCAACTCGGCGGACAAACTTAGGACAGAAAAGGCGTGCGGACCGCGACGATGGGTACGCGGGCGGGCAGGCCGACTACCTCAGCGGTTGGTCCCACGCGCGGGCTAGGGGCTCTGATCCTGTCGTCGGTGGGCCCCATGGCAGGTATGGACCTGGTGGTAACCCGGAGTTCACCTCACGCCCTCTGTTAGCAACCGATGACGTTGAATTATTGGACGACCTTCTACGGCTATCGGCTGCGGCCGGGGTGGAGCCGGACGTTGCAACCACTATGAGCGCCTTGCGTAGTCGGTGGAGCCACCACAGTCTGATTGTCCTAGGTCTCGATGTAGCCGCTGCCCTGACTGCGGGATTCGTCCCGAGGCGCAGTGGTGTGGTCGTATCCGCTCGTTCCTCCGGAGTCTCCGCGTCACAGGGGACGGGTGAATCTTCCCGGACGATATTTGCTGGGGCCCCATCTACTCAGGCGACGGCGTCGATTTGTGACACTGCGGCCACCCTCGGAGCGGACCAGGTCGCGCTGCTGCCCGACGGCGAAGTGTGGCTAGTGGATCGGCTTGCCGCGATTGGACTTCACGGTCGTGAGACCGCACCAACGGTTGCAGTTATCGGAGCATGTGGCGGTGCCGGAGCGAGTTCGTTGGGAGCCGCAATCGCGGTCAATGCCAGCCAGGCTCACTACGAATCGTGTGCGATCGATCTCGATCCAGTCGGTACCGGCCTGGTATCGATGTTGGGTTCCGATGGTGTGGCCGGGCTGGGCTGGTCAGACCTGGCTCACACCAAAGGGCGAGTACGCGGGGATGCGCTATTGGCGGCGCTACCCAGGAGTGGGCAGGTCGCAGTTCTGGGGTGGGGGAACCAGCGTCCCGGCCCCCTTGGGCCGGGAGTTGTGGGTTCGACGGCCGATGCCCTTGCCCAATCGTGTGATCTCGTGGCCATCGATCTACCCCGAACGCTTGGGGAGGCCGCAGCAGAGGCAATCTGTCGTAGTTCGCTTGTGGTACTCGTTATTCCGCGACTGAGCACTGCTGTCGTTAGCGCCGCCCGACTCCTGGATGCCGAGGAGCTTGCCGGAGCGAATCTGCGGCTCGTCGTTCGTGGCCCTGCGCCCGCAGGTTTGGATGCCAGGCGGATTGCGGACACCCTCGGGGTGCCGCTGCTATGCGATGTTCCTAGCGATCCCCGTGTTGACCGTCGGCTCGAACAAGGGCTCGTCCCAGTCGGCAGGCGCGGCGGACTGCGCAAAGCGAGCGATGCGGTCCTCGCTGCCGTCGGTATTCGCTCGCGGGCTGGGCGCAGATGAGCGCGGATCCCGAATCGACGGTTCCGGAGGCACTTGTCGATCGGGTTCGGGACAGGCTAGCAACGAGCGGTGAGCAGCCCATGCCGTCGCGGGTAGCGGCTGCGCTGCAGGCAGAGGGCGCGATCCTGGGTGACGCTGCCGTTCTCGATGTCGTTGTGGCACTTCGCAGCGAACTCGCTGGGGCTGGCCCACTGGAATCGCTTCTGCGGGCCCCGAACGTGACAGATGTCTTGGTCAACGGACCCGATTCTGTCTGGCTCGATGATGGGAAGGGGCTGGCACTGACCACCGTTCGCTTCCGCGACGAGGGAGCCGTCCGACGTTTGGCGCAACGACTTGCGGCGGCAGCAAATCGGCGGCTCGACGAAGCCACGCCGTACGTTGACGCGCGGATGAGTGACGGGACCCGATTGCACGCCGTGCTCCCACCCATTGCGCCCCGGGGGACCTGTATTTCGCTGCGGATTCCGCGGCGGCGCGTCTTCACTCTTGAGGATTTGGTTGCTCTCGGGACGATCCCTCGCGATGCAATGCCTTGGCTGCTCGCTCTAGTCGCAGCCCGAGCCGCTTTTCTCGTCAGTGGCGGCACAGGAACGGGTAAAACAACCCTGCTTAGTGCGCTGCTATCACTAGTTTCGGCCAGTGAACGGGTCCTGATAGTCGAGGATTCTGGAGAGCTGGATCCCGATCATCAGCACGTTGTTCGGTTGGAGGTTCGTCCGGCGAACGTCGAGGGCTCGGGTCATGTGAGTATGCGAGATCTTGTCCGCCAGGCCTTAAGAATGCGGCCAGACCGGCTCGTCGTCGGCGAGGTTCGCGGTGCGGAGGTCATCGACCTCCTCGCGGCTCTGAATACTGGACACGAGGGAGGATGCGGAACCGTCCACGCGAATAGTTCGGAGGATGTCCCCGCGCGCCTGGAGGCGCTGGCCCTAGCCGCGGGACTCGGGCGAGATGCCTTGCACTCGCAGGTAGCGGCCGGCCTCGATGCGGTGATCCACATCGATCGAGCCAGCGATGGAGTGAGACGCGTCGCCGGGATTCATAGCCTGCGGCGCGATCCCGATGGCCTCGTTCGTGCTCGGCCCGCGGTCGACTTCGCCGTTGACGGTGTTCATATCCGACGGGAGGGATCGGTTTTGGCGCAGCGTCTCGGGCTTCGGCTCCCTGACGTCCGTGAATCGGGGATTCCGGAGGCCGGACCGTGACGCCGGTCCTCGTGGCGGCGTTGGTCACAACTGCACTACTGCTCGGCGCACGGCGACCGCGGGCCTTGGGGCGCTTCGGCGATCCGCACAGATTGAACCGCGAGCCACTGAACGGCTACCCGTTGAACACTTACGCACGGAACCGCCCGTTCGCTCGCAGGCAGCTAGCGTGGCTCGCGAGGCGGTTCCGGCGCCGCTCTCGGCATACTCAGGAGCGCCGTGCGGCGATCGAGTTGGTCGCAGCCTTCGCAGCTGAACTACGAGCAGGGCAGCCCGTACGTCAGGCACTTGTCCGAGCCCAGGAATCCAATCCAGGGGATTTTGCTGGCCATGTTGTGGCCGTCGCAGAATTGGGTGGCGATGTCCCTAATGCCCTTGAGTCGGTGGCTATGCAGTGTGAGCTTCCGGTGCTGCGCTCACTGGGTGCACTGTGGCGGGTAGCGGAAGGTTCTGGTGCGGGCCTAGCGCAGGCAGCTGATCGGCTGGCGATAGCCCAGGCGGAATCAGAACTGGCTCGCGCGGAGCTTTCAGCCCAACTTGTCGGACCACGGACCACTGCTCGCGTGTTGGCTGGACTGCCAATCCTCGGGATGCTGCTCGGGAGCGGATTAGGTGCGTCGCCGTTGGCTTGGCTGATCGGATCACTGTGGGGGTGGCTGATTCTGACAATCGGCTGCGCCCTGGAGGTAGCGGGCCTGTGGTGGATTGCGCGGCTTACTCGCTCCGTCGAGGTGCTGTTGTGACGGGAGCTGGTCTGGTAGCCACGGCGCTAGCTGTCGCGGCTTGCTACGTTGCCGTCGGCGGTGGCCCAATCCGCGATCGCCTGGCCGGAGTCCAAGCGCGCCGCACCCGCCGGTCGGCTGAGCTGAGGGGACTTCTCGGAGGTTGGGCCGACATAGGAGACGTGGAGTTGGCGGCAGTTGGGCAAGAAACCCAGCGACGGACCGCGCGACTTCAGGCTCTGGCATGCCTGATTGCTGGCGTGGCAATCCTGGGTCTGGTCGGTGGGATAATCGGAGCCCTCTTAGGGATCGCATGTACGGTCACGGGTCCGCGGGTTCTTCGGCGTTTGGAGCCGGGCGCTAGCCGACGCCGTCGGGTCCAGATTGAAGCCAGTGCCGCGATGGTTGCGGACCTGCTGGCAGCTTGCCTTGCCAGCGGGGCCTCGACTCCGGCGGCGACGGCGGCCACGGCGGCGGCGATTGGCGGTCCGAGCGCAGGTCTCCTGAATCAATGTGTGGCCCAGTTCGAACTCGGTGCCGACTATCGCCGGGCCTGGGCACCGTTGATGGCCGAGCCGGCGTTGGCGCCGATAGCCCGCGCAATCCTTCGGTCAGCCGAGACTGGGTCTCCTTTGACCAGTACATTGCTGCGTGTCGGGGACGATCTGCGCTCGACTCGCAAAGCACAGCTTGATCAAGCCGCGAAAGCCGTCGGAGTGAAGGCGGTCGGTCCGCTTGGACTGTGCTTCCTCCCCGCCTTCATGCTGCTGGGTGTGGTTCCGCTGATCGCGAGCCTCATTACCAGCGGTCTTCAGTAGCGAACCGTCGGTCTGTCGTGAACCGCAGCGGCTACGCCTGTCCTAGCCCCACCCAGCTACCAATGAAGTCAACGAGCTCAGTCCGCTCGGACACCGTCCTACACAGTCTGGTTTTGGTTTCGTCACTTTCCCCAGGCAGATGCGGAGTTTCCCCACGCTCGAACAAACCAGAGAAGTCTTAGCCCCATACCCAACACACGGGTATCGGTGGCCAACCGGCCACTGAGAATCTGCGGGCGACTGCGACGAACTCAGCGGGCGATTTCGATACCACCCGGGTGTGCGACACAGGGTCCGTGGGTTCCGGCAAAGTCTGCGGTCTTCCGCGCGAAGAGCGGGGTTCGCAAAAAAGATGGGGGAACTAGCAAATGTCGAAGCAACTGGCACGAGTAGTTAATGACGACGAAGGAATGTCAACCGCAGAGTATGCGGTCGGCACAGTTGCCGCTGCAGGGTTCGGCGGTCTGCTGCTAAAGCTGCTGCAGAGCCCAGATGTGCAGGACCTCCTCTGGAGTGTCGTGCAGCGTGCGTTCTCATGGCTGGGCTAATTCGGCTGGCGGGGGGCCAGGGCGTGCGCCCTGGCCCCCCGCGCGTTCCGGGCAAGCTCTCCACGACCGACCGCGACGCGGGGATGATTACTGCTGAGATAGCCGTGGGTCTCCTGGCGGTCACGGTCGTGCTCGGAATGATGATTTATGCGATTGGCGTAGGTATTGCACACGTTCGTACCCAGGAATCCGCTCGGGCCGGAGCGAGGTCAGCGGCCCGAGGAGACACCAATAGCGCGATCGTTACTACCGTCAAACAGTCTCTTCCCGGAGCCAAGGTGCGCATTACTCGTCGGGGTGCGACTCGGGGCGGGCGCGTGACCGTGATCGTCAGTACCCGCACCAAGCCACTTCTCGCCCTACCTTCGATGGAAGTCTCCAGTCGATCCGTTGCAGATGCTGAGCCACGATGAGAGTCCCAATGCTCACCCTCGACCGAGTTCGCGGTACTCATCGAGTCGGCAGCACCTCGCGCAGTGATGATTACTGTCCGAGTGATCGCGGTGCGGGAACGGTCCTGTGGCTGTCAGCGATTATGGTCGTTGTGATGTTTGGCCTCCTCGGAATCGCAATGACTGAGCTGGCGTCTGGGCGAGCTAAGGCGGCTTCTGCGGCTGATCTAGGAGCTCTGGCAGGAGCCGCGCGAGCCCTCACTGGTAATGAGTGTTCAGCAGCTCGTCACGTGGTGATCGCCAATGGCGCACGCCTGACCCGATGTATCGCTGGCCCATCCGATGTCGAGATAGAAGTCGCCGTACGGCCAGCCGGGCTGCTTGCCCGGATTGCCCGCGGCGCTGGCGAAAAGGCACCTCAGATTCGGATGTCAGCGCGGGCGGGTCAGCCGAGTTCCGACGGCATCTTCGGGCTATCTCCCTAACACCTGGTTGAGCGCGTGGACCACCCCGCGGCGTCTGCCGATAGTCCCTGCGACTCCATCACGCACCGAACTATGCAAAAGTTACCCTCAGATAGTCATTGGGAAGATTACCAGCAGCAATACAACATGGAGGACTCGTGAAGAAGCAGGTCGCACTAATCGGAACGGCAACAATGGTTGTCTCAGCAATCGGCCTGGCCGCTCCCGCTGTTGCTGGAGATGCTGGGCTGCCGCATTCAAAGAGCCAACTGCTGAGCGCATCCCTGAAAGTTAGTGACGTTCCGAGCTCCTTTAGTGACGACCCGAGTCGAGAGACAGACTACGCCAAAGGGTCAAAGACCTTCAGATTCGAGATGTGCGTCGATTCCAACGGTGAAAAAGTCCTCGGGAAGAAGCCTATCCAGGAGATGAACAGCACAGTGTCCTTGGTCGAGAAGCTCGATCCCGACGGCGAACCCATCAAACAGCGCGTGGTCAGCAGTGACATTTACGGCTACAGCTCTGCGAATGCTGCCAAGAAGGCATGGAAGAAGCTGAACAAGGCGACAAAGAGGTGCGCAGCGAAGATCAACGAACCATTCGATCTACCAGGCGTGTCACTCTCGGCAATCGTGAAGCAGAAGGTCAAGCCGCTGAGTACCTCGAACGGCGCCCCTGGCTTCTCGGTCAAGCAGAACGTGGCGATCGATATTGGAACCGGCGCACCCGATGAGATCCAGATCTACCTGGGGGGTTACACCACCTACCGCCAAGTCGGAACCACGATCCAGCGCGTCCAGTTCGCAAATCTCAGCACCAAATCAAAGGCGAAGTCGAAGATCAAAAGCAAATGGGCGGCATTCACTCGCGAGGAGTCGGTCACGATTGCCAATCGGGTGGCCCGCCTGCCCGTCAAGAACTAGGGGTTTACCTCAACGCTATTCCTACTTGATTCAGCATCTTCACGGTGCGCTACAGGAGGCCTGGTTTGGAGCAATATGTTCTGAGCCATCCATAGAGAGCAACCAGACACAGAGCAATCAGCCGCCCGCTGCGTCCCACATCGGGCGGCTGGTTGCGTTCCCCCGAATTATGTAATCGGTCGGATAATCACGACCGGGCAATGCGCGTGGGTCGCACATTGCTCGCCGACTGACCCCAGGAGCAGGCGCTTGAATCCCCCACGCCCGCGGCTACCCACCACGAGCAGATCGGCGCCTACGTCTTCCGCCGTGCTGATCAGGACGTCCGCTGGACTCCCTTGATGAGCGGCGACGGTGATCGGCACCTTGGGTTCGTCGCCCAACACCGCTTTGACCTCCCTTTTCATTTCACGATTGGTGTCGGCCCTAATGTCTTCCGACGACCAAACCTCGGGTGGCATCGCGCCGGCTGGGGACTCCATCACGCACCGAACTATGCAAAAGTTACCCTCAGATAGTCATTGGGAAGATTGCCGAGCTTGGCATTTGGACACGAAGGGCCACACAGTGGAGATCACGCTAGCCACCCGACAGGTGCAGGGACGCTCGATTGTGGATGTCACCGGCGAGGTTGACGTTCATACTGCGCCGGAACTCGATGTCGCGGTCTCCACGCTGATATCCGAGGGCAATTCCCGCATCATTGTTGATTTATCCGGAGTTGACTTTCTTGATTCGACCGGACTCGGTGTCCTTGTGAAAGCATTGAAGCGAGTCCGCGAGACGGACGGATCACTCGACGTCGTTGCGTCGGCTGATCGGATCACTAAGGTCTTTCGGATCACCGGACTTGATGCCGTCATCGGAATCCATGCCAGCGTTGACGATGCCTTGGCTGGTTGATATGCCGACAGCGACCTTGAAGATACCGCCCGCCACCGAGAATGTTCGCCTCGCCAGGCTTGTTGCCAGTGCCGCGGCTCGCCGCGGGGGTGTGGGTGAAGACATATTGGACGAGCTCCGTCAAGCCGTTGGTGAAGCGTGCGCCCGTGCAGTACTGCGACACCAGGACGCATTGAGTTCGGCCGAGGTACGCATTGAGCTGGAAGACCAGCCCGAACGCTTTCAGGTTCGCGTTTACGATCAAGTTCAGTTAGTGGACGCTACCGACACGGTCGACGCGATGGCACTCGCGCTTATTTCGAGCCTGGCTCACGAGAGTGCGGTGGAACCAGCCGGTACCGGAACCGTCGTCCAGATGTCCTGGCCAACCGGAATCGCCGAGTAGCCACCGCAGGACGCCGGGCAACTTGCGAGGACGCACTAAAGCTTCCCAAAACGCGGTGTAATTCCCTAAAACGCGCCGCGGCCCGCGCAGTAGGCGGCGCAATTCCCTGAAAGCGCCATGCGATTGTCGAGAATCTCGAGCCGATTGCCATATGGCGCGCATGGACCACAGCGGCGGGTGCTTTTGGTTCCGAAATCTTTACCAAAGCTACGAAAGCACCGCAGGGGCGGTCGCAACTCCTGTCACCCTATCGGCGTACACTCTCGCAAATCCCCCGTCTTGAAAACGAGACGGCACCGAAGGCTAGGGTCACGCTTCGTTTTGGCAGCGTGCGTCTGCATGCACCAGAGGTTTGACCCTAATTCACCCGTGACAAGGAGACCCGAATGTCCGCAGTTTTGGCTGCCGACGTCACTGTCTCGCTAGAAGGCGCCAACTTCACCTACGCGGTGATTGTGGCTCTCATTGCCTTACTAGCGCTGGTAGTGGCTGCGGTCCTGGTTCGTGGCGTTCTCGCCAACAGCCAGGGCACCGAGAATATGCAGGAGATCGCAGGGGCCGTGCAAGAAGGCGCCTCCGCCTACCTGACCCGTCAATTCAAGACGCTGAGCATCTTTGCTGTCATCGTCTTCTTCGTGTTGTTCCTGCTTCCAGCGGAAACGAACTCGGAACGAATCGGACGGTCCATCTTCTTCGTCGTTGGAGCTGTGTTCTCCGGCGTCACGGGCTACGTCGGGATGTGGCTCGCTGTTCGTGCCAACGTCCGCGTTGCCGCTGCGGCGCAGGACTCGGGCGAGATGAAAGCGATGAAGATCGCCATCCGATCGGGTGGTGTCGCGGGTATGTTCACGGTTGGTTTGGGCCTGTTTGGCGCGGCCCTCGTGGTCATCATCTATAAGGGTGAAGCTCCGAGTGTCCTCGAAGGCTTCGGCTTCGGTGCGGCGCTGCTTGCGATGTTTATGCGCGTCGGTGGCGGAATCTTCACCAAGGCCGCAGATGTCGGAGCTGACTTGGTCGGAAAGGTTGAGCAGGGAATCCCCGAGGATGACCCACGTAACGCCGCCACGATCGCTGACAACGTCGGCGATAACGTCGGTGACTGCGCAGGTATGGCCGCTGACCTCTTTGAGTCCTACGCCGTAACTCTGGTCGCCGCCCTCATCTTGGGTAAGGCAGCCTTCGGCGACATCGGCCTTGTCCTACCGCTGATCATTCCGGCAATCGGTGTCGTAACTGCCATCATCGGCATCTTCACCATCGCGCCGCGCAAGAACGATCGCTCGGGTATGACCGCGATTAACCGAGGCTTCTTCATCTCGGCGACCATCTCCGCGGTGCTAGTTGTTGTTGGTTCCTTCTTGCTTCTGCCCGCAACGCTGGCTGAGCTCACGAATGTCGACTTCCCGCGTCTGGGCCTGGAGGTCATCGAACTGACGACCGTTAACCCGCGCTACATCATTATCGGAGCTGTCCTCATCGGTATCTTGCTGGCGGCGGCCATGCAGGTGCTAACCGGCTACTTCACTGAGACCGGCCGCAAGCCGGTGGACTCGGTCGCTCAGTCATCACTGACTGGACCCGCCACCGTCATCCTGTCGGGTGTCTCACTCGGGCTGGAGTCGGCGGTCTACTCCGCACTCGTTGTCTGTGCCGCTGTCTACGGCGCGTTCTTGCTTGGTGGCGGTTCGTTGCTGCTTAGCCTGTTCGCGATCGCAATGGCCGGTACCGGATTGCTCACCACCGTCGGCGTTATTGTCGCGATGGATACCTTCGGACCGATCTCCGATAACGCGCAGGGTATTGCCGAAATGTCCGGTGACATTGATGAAGAAGGCGCGCAGGTTCTCACCAACCTGGACGCCGTCGGAAACACCACCAAGGCGATCACAAAGGGCATCGCGATTGCCACCGCAGTGTTGGCGGCGACGGCCTTATTCGGAGCCTTCCGAGACTCGATTAGCGAGGCGGTCCTCTCTGTCCAAGAGAGCACTCCGCGTGTGCTCGAAGGCCTCGGCTTCACCAACGGCACCCAGTACTTGGGTATCCTGGATGTGGCCAACCCACGCAACCTCGTTGGCCTGATCATCGGTGCCGCCGTTGTGTTCCTGTTCTCGGGTCTGGCGATCAATGCCGTATCCCGCGCAGCAGGTGCAGTTATCTTCGAGGTACGTCGTCAGTTCCGCGAGCACCCAGGAATCATGGAGGGCACGGAGAAGCCCGAGTACGCTCGCGTGGTCGACATCGTGACCCGCGATTCGTTGCGCGAACTGGCTACTCCAGGTCTGCTCGCAGTGCTCACACCGGTTGCCGTCGGGTTCTCCCTCGGTATCGGCGCGCTTGGTGCCTACCTCGTCGGCACGATCGCTACCGGCTTGCTGATGGCTGTCTTCCTGTCTAACTCCGGTGGGGCATGGGATAACGCCAAGAAGTACGTGGAAGACGGTAAATATGGTGGGAAGGGCTCGCCAGCCCACGAAGCCACCGTCATTGGTGACACGGTCGGAGATCCATTCAAGGACACCGCTGGACCGTCCATCAACCCGCTGATCAAGGTCATGAACCTCGTCGCCCTGCTTATCGCCCCGGCAGTCGTCACGATGTTCCTGACCGAGCAGACTGCTCTACGACTCGGGATTGCCGGGGCGGCGACAGCCGTGATCGTGGCCGCAGTCATCATCAGCAACCGTCGTCCAATCGCCGTCGGCGAAGACGATATCGACGAGAACCTCAAGGGCTCGGGTGATCCGAAATCACCCGGAGATGCCGTCGAGGGCGAGCAACCTTCCGTGGATGAGGTGGCTGGCGATGACAACGGCGAGCCCAAGGAAGAGTCGGCTCCCGTCAGCTAAAGCAGTTGCTGGACTAGAGATATACGAGATCCGACAGGGTCGTGAGCTTCACGCTTCGGGGTGACGATCACGGCCCTGTCGGTGTCTGATGTCCCTCGCATTCCGAGTACGAAATACGACGCGAAGGAAGATGTGTGGGGTGCCTCGGGTGGGGGTACATTGGCGATGGGCTTGACATCGTCGGTACCGTCAATCTCGATATACCTTGTTACTAGGCAAGAAATCCCGGGTCTCTGGACTGGAGATTCACCAGGCTAGTATCTCGTTTCGTCAACAAGATCAACATGAAGGAGCACGTTTCGTGCCCACGAAAGATGTCGTTCGGCGCCTCGTAATTGTGGAGTCACCGGCCAAAGCCAAAACGATCCAGGGATACCTGGGCAAGGGCTACGAGGTTGACTCCAGCGTCGGTCATATCCGGGACCTACCGAGTAGTGCTGCGGATATCCCGGCCAAGTACAAAGGCCTGCCGTGGGCACGAATGGCGATCGACGTGGACCACGACTTCACCCCTATCTATGTCATCCATCCGTCGAAGAGAGCGAAGGTTGCAGAGCTTCGCAAAAAGCTAGAGTCAGCCGACGAACTTCTGCTGGCAACAGATGAGGACCGCGAGGGTGAGGCAATCGCGTGGCATCTGCTGGAAGTACTCAAACCTAAGATTCCTGTTAAGCGAATGGTCTTCCACGAGATCACCAAAGAGGCAATCCAGCGCGCTTCCGAACAAACCCGTGACCTGGATCGCGCCCTCGTTGATGCGCAGGAAACTCGCCGAATCCTCGACCGGCTCTACGGTTTCGAGGTATCGCCAGTGCTGTGGAAGAAGGTCATGCAGGGTCTGTCTGCAGGCCGTGTCCAGTCGGTTGCTTTGCGGCTCGTTGTCGACCGTGAGCGTGCCCGTATTGCCTACACCACTGCTTCTTACTGGGATCTCGCTGCAACCGTGGATCCTGGCTCGTTTTCGGCACGTTTAGTCTCCGTCGACGGCAAGCGAATCGCTAGCGGCAATGATTTCGATGACAACGGTCAGCTAAAGAAGGCCGATCTTGTCCGACTTGATGAGGCTGATGCCCGTGGTCTCGCTGCCGCGCTGACTAATGCGCCAATGTCGGTGTCCTCTGTCGATAGGCGACCAGGCACACGCAAGCCGGCCGCTCCCTTTATGACGTCCACCTTGCAGCGTGAGGCCTCGAACAAGCTGCGCTGGGGCGCTCAGCGGACGATGAGTATTGCCCAGGGTCTCTACGAGCGCGGCTTCATCACCTATATGCGTACGGACTCCACAACCTTGTCAGACTCGGCCATCAGTGCAGCCCGTAAGCAGGCTGGCGCGCTCTACGGCAACGATCACGTCTCTCCAGCGCCGCGCCGTTACGAGCGCAAGGTCAAGAATGCCCAAGAAGCGCACGAAGCGATCCGACCATCCGGTGATACGTTCCGCACTCCCGCCGAGGTTGCTGGAGCACTGCGCGGCGACGAGTTCGCGCTATATGACTTGATCTGGAAACGAACAGTTGCCTCCCAGATGGCCGATGCAAAGATTGCCACGACGACGATCAAACTGTCGGCTCAGGCCAGCGATGAGCGTCATGCTGAGTTCAGCGCCAGCGGAACCGTCGTGACCTTCCCCGGCTTCCTCGCTGCCTACGAAGAAGGCGATGATGAGTCAAGCGCCGCAGATGACGGTAAGAAGAAGGAAGTCCGTCTGCCATCAGTGGCCGAAGGAGAGTCGGTCACGCTGGCTGAGCTCAACGTTGATCCTCACTCAACGAAGCCACCCGCGCGGTACACCGAAGCGAGTCTGGTGAAACAACTCGAAGAGCGCGGGATCGGCCGACCGAGTACGTATGCCTCCATCATGACGGTGCTCGTCGATCGCGGGTACGTCAGCAAACGCGGAACGGCGTTGGTCCCCAGCTGGCTGGCATTCGCGGTTATTCGCCTGCTTGAGGAACACTTTGCGGGCCTTGTGGACTATGACTTCACCGCATCGATGGAACAAACACTGGATACCGTGGCTTCCGGGGATGTCGCTCGGTTGCAAGTCTTAGAGAACTTCTATCGCGGCGGGCACGGAATCGCCGGTAAGGACTTCCCTGGCTTGAACCAACTGGTTGCTGGTCTGGGTGATATTGATGCTCGTGGGATTTCGACGTTCCAGATTCGCGACTCCTCCGCAGTCCTGCGTGTCGGTCGTTACGGCCCATACCTGGAGAAGGACGGCGAGCGGGCAAATGTCCCTGCCGATATGGCTCCCGACGAGCTAACTGCAACAGTTGCCGAGGAGCTCCTCGCTATGCCATCTGGTGACCGCGAGCTTGGCATTGATGAAGTCAGCGGCAATGTCATCGTTGCCAAGACAGGCCGATATGGCCCGTATGTCACCGAGTTGCTTCCGGAAGAGCCGGAACCGGAGCCAGTTGCCGAGGGCGAGCAGAAGCCGAAGCGTCGCCGCAAGGCGACAGTCAAACCACGCACTGCCTCGTTATTCAAGGATATGAGCCTGGACACGATCACCTTCGATGAGGCAATGGAACTACTGTCGCTGCCCCGAGTCGTCGCCGCGCACCCCGAGGACGGCGAGCAGATCCTGGCACGTAATGGTCGCTACGGGCCCTACATCACCTGGAATAAGGAATCCCGGTCACTTCCCGATGAGCCAAGCTTGTTCTCTATCGATGAGGCTGGCGCACTGAAGCTGCTCGCGGAGCCAAAGAAGCGCGGTCGCGCGGCAGCCGACCCGGGCAAGGAAATCGGAACCGACCCGACCACTGACTCCATGATCACGCTGAAAGACGGACGTTTCGGACCGTACGTCACCGACGGCGAGACGAACGCCTCGCTGCGGGTGGCAGATGACCCCAACACGATCACATTGCAGCGCGCCGTTGAGCTCCTGGGTGACCGTCGGGCCGCCGGACCCCCGAAGAAGCGGGCGAAGAAGGCCGCCAAGAAAGCGCCCGCAAAGAAAGCCGCAAAAAAGTCTGCTGGCCGCAAAACTGCCAAAAAAGCGCCGTCGGCCAAATAGTCCTCGATCGCCTACCGATGTGACAGTGTTGTGCACGTGGCAAACCATCGGGGGACCTTCATCGTCTTCGAGGGTGGTGAGGGCGCGGGGAAGTCAACGCAGGTTGCCCTGTTGGCCCAGGAGCTTCGGTCACATGGACGTGATGTGGTCGTTACGCGAGAACCAGGCGGGACACCTAGTGCGGAGGCTATTCGAGAGCTGGTACTTGACCAATCTCATTCCGGCCTTGACCCCCGTGCCGAGGCGCTACTCTTCGCCGCTGCGCGCGCCGAACACGTTGCGGTATTGATAGAACCGGCGCTCGCGGCGGGACAGACGGTCATCTGTGATCGGTTCATTGATTCCTCGGTCGCGTACCAAGGTCTAGGGCGCCAGCTTGGGGTCGAACGAATCCGTGAACTAAGCCAGTGGGCAACGCGGGGATTAGATTCGGACCTCACGATCGTGCTGGATATCGATCCCGTGCTGGGACTAACTCGGGCCGGCCAAGTCAGCGACTCACCAGATCGAATGGAGTCCGAGGCTCTCGAGTTCCACCAAATGGTGCGCGATGCCTTCCTCTCCGCTGCGGCTGGGAGTCCTCACGGCTACTGCGTAATCGATGCCAGTGCCTCACCAGAATCGGTTGCTCAACTGATCAGTCAAGCCGTGGGCCTGATCGGGTAGGGATCGCTAGGTACGTTGCCTGGATTGGAGCGACGAGGCCGAAGAACAGTAAGGATCCGAATATGGCCGCGCATGCAAAACCGTACCCGAAGCCGGTCCGAATTTTTGTTAGGTACGAGGAGCTCGGTTCGTCCCAGCCGGTAGGTTTGATGGATTCGGAGGTGAGCGGGCAGCATCCCAATGGCCGACTTATTCAGCCCCGACACCGTACCGCTTACGAAGAATAAGGCATAAAAAACAGGTAGCGGAATATCGCCCGTCCAGATGAGGATACCCACGAGAGCAAGGGGGACTACGCGCATAAAACACAAGGTGGCAACGTATTTCTGCAGTGGGTACTTTCCTACGAGCCAGCCGCCTATTGGCGCACCCGCGAGGCCAGGAGCAAACACGAGAGCCGCTAGGACGCCGACCGCCGTTGCGCTGCCCGTACGGTCTAGGACTTACCAGGTAGCCACCACCATTTGGGCAGTGCTAGCGGCAGCAGAAAAGAGTCTCGCGAAGAGCAGGTTGCGTGCTACTCCTAACTGCGCGATCGGCAATCTAGCTTTCCTGCGAACTCCCCGTGTTACCGATCCCTAGAGCCCAGCTGCCCTGCGAACCGAACTGACTGCTTGGGTGCCCTTGGCACGAGCGCGGCGTAGGTTCGCGGTGATTTGGTCTGCTTTACCTTCGGTCTCTAGGTCACGATTCTTGACGACGAATCCAGCGATTTCCTTCGAGCGGCCAGTGACGGCTAGAGCAGTGTTTTTTGTGGAGTCGATGATGCTCATGGGCGCACCCTCTCTGTTCGGGAGGTCTGGTGGCCTGGGCTGGTTACTACCTGACCTGGGCACCTGCGACCTCGGATTTTCATTTAGTTCGTGCGTTCGTTACGCATCTATGTGGTGCCCTAACCTACGTGTGCGTAACGTGGATGTGGCGTACTTCATGCGCCTGGCGGTATCCCGCTCGGCGCGATGTCACCTCGTAATGATCGGTATCTGTGTTGGAGCGCAATCCGCCGTTTCGCTAAAGTATTAACGCGATCGGTATGCGTTTAGGATGCGTGTGAGGGCCCGCAACGATATGCTTCTTTGTATGAGAAAAGCATGGGGAATTTTGTTAGCGGCTCCGCTTCTGAGCCTGTCCGTTACGTCTTGTTCTACGGCTCCGGACTACTGCGATCCGCTTAATACGTACAACACCGACAATGATGCCACGGAGGCTGGGGGCAATGGTGAAGTTCTTACTGAGTCTCAAGCAAAGAAACTGAGTGCTGATCTGAAGGCGGCCAAGCCGCAGCTACCGACTGATGGCTCAGCGGGCGACGTCACGAAGGCAATTGATGCAGCGATTTCTAACTTGGACTCAGGCAACCCCGGTGGCTCCGTATTGAACACTGCTAACAATACAATTGTCGATTATTTCAACCAGAACTGCACTGGGTAACCGAGATGTTGAGGGTAGGGCGCGAGAAATAAATCTCAGTTCCGCCTGTGCAAGCGCCACCCATGGATCCCTAAATAGAGGCAGA